>JAFRTA010000216.1 GCA_017427315.1 Clostridia bacterium | reverse complement strand
CCCTCGGCTCCATATAAATCGGAGAGCGTATCGGCGCATTTCACGCCCACGCCGTTGCCGAGGGAATAGCAGTAATAGTATTTCCCCTCATGCTCGTAAAACCACGGGTCGGCTCCCCCGCCCAGCGGCAGGGGGTGCTCTGCGAACTCTCCCGCCGGTTCGGCAGGCGTTTTCTGCGGGATGACCGCGGCGAAAACCGAGGTGAAGAACAAAATGATCGCGGTGAAAAACGATACGATCGCGTAGAACAATGGATTCGCTCCTTACGGCTTGTAAATTCTGATTTATCGCTCTGCGATAAATCAGAATTTATACGTCCGCGTCCCCGTCTGTGCGGTGCGGGTCCCGTCGGGGAAGACGACCTCGGCGGTGACGCCGTCGGGCAGGGAGACGGACAGGTCGACGCACTCCCCCGTCCGTTCCCAGCGGACACGCACTTCTCCCGCCGGGGCGCGGTAAGCCGCCTCGGCAAAAGAGAGGGCGGAAATGAAATTCGGCTTGACCTGAATGTGATTCGGGTCGCTGCGCTCGGGGTTCACGTTCAGTCCGGCGACGCAGGAGATGAACCACGCCTTGATATCGCCGAACATATGGTGGTTATACGAGCCCGCTTCCGCGCCCGGGAAGCCGATCTCGAAGCATTCGGGCAGCGTCGTGAGCCCCGCGTCGATAAAGCGTCCGTAAGACGGAAACTCCCTGCGGGTGATCATTTTATAGGCGAGGTCCGCCTCGCCCGCGTCGGCGAGCACACGGAACAGTACCCGCGCGCCGAGGATGCCGACGTCAAGAAAATCGTCGTTTTTGTGAATTTCGTCTATTAACATCCGTTTCGCCGCGTCCATTTTGCCGGTTTTGAATAATCCGTAAAAGATCGCCATTGCCTGGCTGGTCTGATAGCCGTCGTCCGCGACGGTCCCGCTTTCGTCCACATACTTATCGCGTAAGCCGTCCCGAAGCGAGAGATAAAGCGCGTCGGCGTAGGTCTTTTCCTTTTTCATATTCAGCACGCCGAAAATGAACGACGCCTGCTCCGCCATCACCATCAGCGAAAGGCTGTTGGTATATTCGCGCGAGGGCTTCATTGTGCTGTTGCTGCCCACGGGGCACCAGTCGCCGAGTCCGTATTCCACCAGACCGTCGGGCTTCTGTTTCCGCGAAGCGTAGTGCAGATACGCGAGGATCGCGTCGGCGTTTTCCTCCAGGATCGTCCTGTCGCCGGTATAGATATAGGAATAATAGGGGATCATGGTCAGCACCGTGTCCCAGGAGGGCCCGAGGTCGAAGCCCCAGCCCGCCGCGGTGGGCGTGATGCCCGAGATGCAGCCGTCATGCCGCTGTCCGGCGCGGATATTGCGCATCCATTCCCGCAGGCTGTTTTCGCAGTCCATCGTCAGCAGCATATGCTCCGCGGAAAGCGCGGCGTCGCCGGTCCAGCCGTTTTTCTCGCGGTGGGGGCAGTCGGTGGGGAAGTACCAGAAATTCGAGCGGTCGGAGCGTTCCGCCATGCCGTAAAGCGTGTTTGCGGTCTCATCCGAGCAGCGGAACGAGGCGATCGACGGGATCTGCGAGGTGCAGACGACGAATTCAAGCGAGAATTCCTGGCCTTCTTCCACGCCGGTGACGAGGCAGTAACGGAAGCCGTGGTAGGTGAAACAGGGCTCCCAGCCTTCCGCGCCGCCTTTGCAGATATAAATATCTCTCTGCGCGTGTCCGTCGGGATAAAAACAGTCGATGTTGGAGGAGTCGATCACGCCGTCCTTCGCAACCTCGGCGAACAGAAGCGACAGCTTCTGACCGGGTCTTCCGTTGATCTTCAGCCGCACATACCCGGTATTGTTTTCGCCGAAATCGAACAGCAGTCCGCCGTCGGCGGTCGGCGCGCCGTCGGGATCGGCGATTGCCGGCACCTTGCGGATCGGCCCGTGCGCCGCGCGGCCCTTTGCGGGAACGACGCTTACGGGCGGAAGGACGCGCCCCGTCGGGCGGATCGGCTCCGCCTCGCAGAGACGGAACTCGCCGCGCGGCGACTCGCAGGGGAGTGCGTTTTTCCATGCGGAATCGTCGAAATCCGGCAGATTCCAGCCGGCGATCTCCCTGCGGGCGTCATACCGTGCGCCGGAGCGGATATCGTCGAAATACAGCGGGGAAGGGGAGGTCTTCACGCTCCCGTCCGCCTCGGCCACGGTCTCGCCGGTCGTGAGGGCGAACGCAAGGCGCGGCGCGCCGCGGAAGCGGGCGATATCGAAATCCCAGACCTGGCCGCCGGGGGCGTTCTGCATCCCGTTGCCGAGCTGGAAGCCGAGAACGTTTTTTCCTTTTATAATATAGGGCGAAAGATCGTATTCGTCGAAATACACGATATCGTCGGGGTTTGAGATATACGGCGCGAGAAGCCCCTTCGTGATCTCTTTGCCGTTGATCCATACGCGGTAAAAGCCGAGCCCGGTGACGACGACCCGGCAGGGGAGGGCAGGGTCGTCGATTTCAAACGTTTTGCGAAAATACGGCGACGGCACGAATTTATCGTATTCGGCATATTCGGGCCCTGCGTAAACAAAATTTTTCGGAAAAACCACGGCAATTCCCCTTTTCATTCATATATTATATACCGTAGTTCGATTGTAGCGTAAGCGGTTTGAATTGTCAAGGCAAATTCTGATTCAGCGGAGCTGAATCAGAATTTCAGTTCCGAGCCCCGAGTTCCGAGGTGTTAGAATATACACAGGATAACAATATAGAAAACGCGATTTGTCTCAGGTTTCATCAAGTCGCACAGACTTTTAGGTTCCGTCTCGGGTCTCGGACCTCGGGACTTGAGACTGCAACTTCTGATTTCACGGCTTTGCCGTGAAATCAGAAGTTGAAAAATGAACAAACTGCGATTGAATGATTAACGCCGGTGAAAAATGTGGCAAACTTTGTGAGATTGTATAACCAAAACGCAAAATCGAAATAAACTTATTGACATCTTGACTTGATTTCGGTATACTTGGTATTGTATAGAAGTATCGTTAAAAGTGCCTTTGCGCCCTTTTTCGGCGATACAAGAAAATATAGTAATTCTTTGAGGAGGAATTATTATGACCATGACACGCAGATCTGCGAAGCTTTCGCGCGTGCTGATCGTGGCGCTGGCGATTGCGCTGGTGCTCACGGCGGTGCCCGCGGTGATCTTCGGCAGTTCTCAGACCGTGTATGCGGCGTCCGCAAACGTCTCCACCGCGGCGCAGCTCAAATCTGCGCTTGCCGACGCGAGCGTCACGGACATCAACGTTACGACTGATATCAGGCTTTGGGACGGGCACGACTTCGATTCCGTCGGCGCGAACCTGGCGCTTGATAACGTGGCGGCCCTGACTGTTCCGGCAGGGCAGTCCAAGAACCTGAACATGAACGGTCACAAGATCTACTGTTACTCTCACAGCGACAGCGGCGACTGCCACCTGCTGATCTGCGAACAGTACAGCGACGCCTGCGATACCGTTTACGAGCACGGCGGCGTCCACTACGTCATGATCGAAAACTTCGGCACGCTCAATATCACGGGCGGCGGCCAGATCGACGGCCACCTCGCGCAGTACGGCGTCGACTCCTATGAGCAGGCGGATAACCAGTTCATGGCGGCGGACCTCGCAGTGATCAAGAATCACGGCGACGTTTCCGTCGGCGCAGGCACGACCGTCAGCATCAGCGACTTCGCGTATAAGGTCGAAGATAATAACTACCGCGCCTCCAGCGTTTACGCGATGGGCTGTGCGATCTATTCCGACGCGGGCACCGTGAACTGCGCGGGCAACGTTTCCGTCAACATGAACATGCAGGGCACGCCCACCGGCGGTAAGGTCGGCATCGGCAGATACGGCGCGCAGACCAAGTCCCTCGCCTACGGCATCTTTGCCAAGGCGGGCGTTGTGAACGTCAACGGCGGCAGCATCAGCGTCAACAACTACGCCGCGCTGAACCATGCCAGCAACGAGCCGGACGACTCCTGCTCCATCATCGCGCCGACCATCGGCATCTTCACCGCCAGCTCCTCCAGCGTGATCGATAACGTCTCCATCTCGACGTCGGTCCGCTATGAGGATGACGACGAGAGCGACGATTCCGGCGATTGCTGCGACTACAGCTATATTGATTCTCAAGGCGTTACCTATACCGGTCAGGCTCCCACGATCGGTTCCGGCGTCAACATCGCGAATACGATCAACTGTGGCAATTGGGACAGTGAGGGTGGCGACAGGGTCGAGCTCCGCGTCGCGGTCACGCAGCTTTCCTCCGCGCCCACGGATCTGTTCGCCGTCTCCAGTCATGGAGATTTTGAGGGCAAGAGCGGCAGAACGTCGGTCTCCTCCGGCACCTATTCCTATAAAGATGAAAACGGCGGCACCTGGACGCTCAACAACGGCGACGGCATGACCAACGGTATGCCCGACAGCCAGACCGGGAACACCGCAAAGGTCGTCGTGGCCTACCGTTATTACGACACCAGCAACAATCTCGAGGCGGCGTATACCTCCCCCGCGGAGTATTCCACCCGGTCGAACGCGATCACCCTGGTCGGCGTTTCGGCAGGTCACTGCACCGCCGGCAGCTTCACTTATACCGGCGGCGGAACGGCGAAGAACCCGTATTTCTTCGAGCTGACCAGCATCCGCTACAAGACCGTCGGCACGGCGGACTCGAATTGGATCAACGCGAATCCGACCGCTTATATCCTGAAAGAGGACGCCAACGGCGACCTTTCTCCGGTCAACGGCGGCGTCGTTTCCGCGCAGCCGGGCTACATCGTTTACGTTTATGTGGACTATCTCGTCTATCCGGCGGACCCGGTCCGTTTCAACGTCAACAATTCAGCGGTCACCTCCGCCGACAATACCGAGGCTGAGGTCTATTACACCGGTTCCGCCGCCAAATTCGGCACCGGCGAGAACCAGATCGCGCTGCACGTTTACAGAACGAACTACGTGAAGGACCGGTACGCCCTTCCCGATGAGATCTACGCGAACGACGAGGAGATCACGGACCGCTTCCAGACGATCGGCTCCGGTTCCACCGCGTTCTCGATCAGCGTCAAGAACGCCGACGGCTCCAGCGCCGGTTCCGTGCTGCCCACGAATCCCGGCGTCTATACCGTCACCGTGAACACCGGCTCCGAGGCAGCGTATAACGCAAGCTCCAGCGTGGCGAAGAACTTCGCTTCCGGCTCGTTCACCTTCACGCTGACCATCAAGCCGCGCGAGGTCACCATCACGCAGACCTCCGTACCCGAGATCACCTACGGGCAGACGCTGTCCTCGCTGACCAGCTCGACCCTTGCCGATTACTTCACGATCGACACCGGCGTCGCCGGCCTGACGGCGAACGGCACGTTCACCTGGCAGAGTCCGAGCTCCATCCTCGACGTCGGCGATTACGACGAGCTGGTCCTGACGTGGAACGGCGGCACGAACTTCGTCACCCAGACGCTCGACAACGTCCGCCTGAAGGTCAGCAAGGCGAACCTGACGATCTCGGCGAAGAACAAGACCGTCACCTACGGTACCGACATCAACCTGACGAGCGACGACTTCACCTTCGCCGGCCTTGCGAACAGGACCGGCGAGCAGGAAGCGGTCTTTAACGAGATCAAGGGCACGCTCCGCGTGGACGGCGCGCTCTGGTCCAACACGGGCTTCAGCGCGGCGGAAACGCACACCTACGGCCTGACCGCGACCTCGACCGCGAACTATAACATCACCAATAACACCGCGACCCTGACGATCAACAAGGCGGGCCTGATCATCACCCTGCCGCTGATCGAGAAGAAGTACGACGAAAAGACCACGATCGACATCACATTCACGGCGGATATGATCGTGAGCGGTCTGGTCGACGTCTACGGCACGGCCGGCGTTTATATCGATACCTATACGCAGGCGCCGCTCGCCAATAACGGCGCGGTCGGCGACACCACCGGTTCGGTCCAGCTCGCGCGGTTCGCCGAGCTGCTCAAGGGCCCGAAGGCGTTCAACTACACCGTCACGAACGTCACGAACGGCACGGCTTTCCCGGCGCGCGTCTCCAAGGCGGACCCGATCGTCGACCCGCTGGCGCTTGCGAACAGCGCGATCACCTACGATCCCACCAAGACGCTCTCCCAGTTCTCCGAGATCACCGGCAACGTCAACACCGGCGAAATTCTCACGATCCCGTCCGGAACCGGCAAGACCCCCGGCAAGTGGATCTGGAAGAGCGACATCAAGCCCATTGTCGCGCAGAGCCAGTATGTTGCGCAGTTCGTTCCCTCCAACGAGAACTACGCGACCGTCGAACAGACCATGACGATCAACGTCGCGAAGCGCCCGATCACCGTCGGCGTCCGGATGCCCGCGATCTCCTACGGCGATCCCCAGCCCTCCGGTACCTATGTGTTCACCGGCTTCCCGGACGGTTCGACCGAAAAGATCAACGTCTCCGGCAGCAGCTACACCGCCGTCAACTTCGAGCTGAACGGCAACGTGTACTATTCCTGCATCTATGATAACGAGGCGGGTGCGGCGCAGAACAAGGCCGCAGGCACCTACGCGATCACGATCACCAACGAGCTTGAGTCCGCGAACTATACGTTCGTCGCCGATACGTCCAGCGTCCTCACGGTTAACCCGAAGGATCTGATCATGACGCCCGTCCAGCAGAACCTGACCTACGGCGACGTGCTTCAGAACGGCGCGCTGTCCTATAACGTGACCGGCCTGGTCGCCGGGGACGAGGCGCTGACCGCGGGCATCAGCGTGACCTATTCGCACGGCTACACCTCCAGCTCGCCGATCGGCGAATATCCCGTCGCGATGACCGTGTCGAACGCCGCCGACTTCCCGAACTATCATTTCGTCCTGAACACCGGCCGGATCGTCGTATCCAAGGCGGTCCTGACGGTCGCCGCCGACGACATCGAAGTCGTTTACGGCTCGCCCGTTCCGGAGTATTCCTACACGGTAACCGGCTTCAAGGGCAGCGACAACGAAAGCGTGATCTCCGGCGCACCGTCCTTCTCGTCCACTTATTCCGCGACGAGCAGCGCAGGCAATACCTATGAGATCATCGTCGGCGTCAGCAATATGTCCGCCGCGAACTATACCTTTATCGCCTCCGCCGAAACGGCGCTGATCACCGTGACCCCGGCGCCTCTGACGCTGACCTCAAAACCGGAATACACGGTCGAAAACGGCAGAAGCCTTGCGGACGCCGTCATGGTGAGCGAAGGCGGCGCAGTGAACGACGCAGACGTGCCCGTTGCCGGTACCTTCCGGATCGACAACACGAGCGAGATCCTCGAATATCGCGGCGCGAGCGTCAAGCAGAACGTTGCGGCGACCTTCTATCCCACGAATACGAACTATCAGACCATCTCGACGACCGTTCGTGTCCTCGTGACCCCGAAGGAGATCAGCGGTTCTCCCTCGATCATCGGTACGATCATGGTTGGCCAGCGCGTCCGTCTTGACATAACGACGCTCGATCCCGGTGTGATCGACTATTACGACATCGGCGCGATCAAATGGTATGTCGACGGTCAAATCAAGGATATCGGCTCGCTGAACTTCCTTCTGACGAGCGAATACGTCGGCAAAGACCTGTCCGTCGAGGTCACCGCTCTGCCCTCCAAGGGTTACACCGGCACGGTCACCTACCGTTCGCCCTCGCCGATCTCCGAAACGATGGAGATCCCGACCCTCAACGACCTGTATCTTCCCGTTTCCTATGACGACATTTCGCTGAACACGGCGACCTTCACCTACGACAAGCAGAGCCATTCGCTCGCCGTTTCCAGAAAGAACCCGAACATCGGTCAGGTCACCGTCCGATACAACGGCCAGACGAGCGCCGTCAACGCCGGCATTTACACCGTCACCGTTGACATCTCCTCGTCCGCGTCCGGCGTTTACGCGCCCGTCACCGGTCTCGAGGTCGGCAAACTCATCATCGAGCCCAGACCCATCACCGTGACCTTTGCCGCGGACGATAAGGTCTACGACGGCAAGACGAACGCCGTGATCCGGAACTTCGACGCGACCACGGGCATCATCTCGACCGATAACGTATCCGTCAACAGAGATTACGCGACCTTCAACTTCGCAACCGCGAACGCCGGCGACGGCATTCCCGTCACGATGAACTACGCGTATCTCGAGGGCTCCGCGAGAGACAACTACGTGATCGCGCAGGAGAGCATTTACGCCAGCATCGTCCCGAAGGAGATCTCCTCCGTCGCCGTTGCCGCAGCGCAGGATTACAACAGCTCCGATTACACCGTACACAGCATCAGCTTCGCGAATCCCGCGGGCATCCTTGCCGCGGATAAAAGCGGTGTGACGATCGGTACGACGACCGGTATCGTCGGCAACAACGCCGCCGGCCTGCAGTACGTGACCTACATCGATTACGACGGCGTTCTGACCGGCGAAAAGGCGGGCAACTACGCGTTCTCCGCGTCCAACGCGGCGAACCTTCAGGTCAGGATCAACCAGGTCGCTGACCCGAACAGAACCACCCCGACGACGATCTCCACGACGTACTCCTCCGTGAAGACGCTTGCGTCCCTGACCGGCGACCTTCCCTCCGGCTGGGCATGGGACGATCCTTCGATCGTTCCGACCGTACGCGTCAAGAGCTATGCAGCGACGTATACGCCCGAGAACAGCAGCTACCTGACGGAAAAGATGAACGTCCGCGTTGACGTGACGCCCGTTGATGTCGTGATCACGCCCGAGACTGCGTATCTGACCTACGGCGATCCCGTTCCTTCGCTCGGTTATTCGGTCATCGGCTTCACCGGCACCGACTCCATCACGAACTGCGCGGGTCAGATCATCATCAAGACCAACTATACCAAGGGCTCCGGCGTTGACTCGACCTACACGGTCTACGCTACCGAATCCACCATCGCGAACCCGAACTACAACTTCAGAAAAGACATCACCGGCACGATCTATGTGTCCCCGAAGACCTATACGGTCACGCCGGTCGCCGAGAGCAGAGCTTACGAGGCCGACAACTTCAGGGTGACGGTCACCTTCACGGGCGACGGAGCGATCGAGGGCGACAGCATCGGTCTTTCCGCGACCAGCGTTCAGGGTACGCTTTCCAACAACAACGTCGGCTCGCAGCTCGTCAGCTTTGAAGCGCCTTCGCTGACCGGCGCGAAAGCGGCCAACTACACGCTCACCGTCTCGCACATCGGCAACCTCAGAGTGACGATCACGAAGGCGACGCCGGTCGTCAACTTCCCGTCCGAGGCGACCGTGGAATACGGCCAGAAGTATTCCGCCGCGATCTTCAAGAACGACTCCGGCAGCAACGTAAACGGTACGTTCTCCTTCATTGACGGCAACGCGGTCGTCACCGAAGTCGGCGACGCTTACAAGCAGGCGAGATTCGTTCCCACCGACGGCGGAAACTACGAGTCCGTTACGGGATACGTCCTCGTCCGCGCGGGCAAGGCGCAGCTCAATATGAGCGTCTCGTTCAGCGGCACGCTTTACAGCGGCCAGACGCTGTCGGCAGTCGTTTCCGGCGTCAGCCAGGATGCGCTCGAGCATGTGTCTTACGCGTGGTACCGGGTCAACGACGACGGCGTGAAGACCTTTGTCGGCGACGGCAAGACCTACGAGCTGACCGATGACGATATCGGCTATCGCATCAGCCTCGAGGTCATTCCGGACCCGTCCTCGAACTACGAGCTCAGCGACGAAGCGCAGGAGAACGGCTCGTTCTGCTCGACTTCGCTCCGGGCAGTCGCAGAGGAAAGCCTGACCTTCTGGCAGAAGTTCATGAAGTGGTGGTACCGGATCCTTGCCGCCATCCAGAGCATCTTCGACGCGAAAGGATAACGTAAGATAAAAAACGGACAGGGCGAAGCGGAAACGCGTCGCCCTGTCCGTTTTCAGGGAAAAGGGATGAGGGAAAAGAGAACAGTCGCGGGAAACGGGAGCGTTACGGATTGAATCAAGATAAATTCTGATTTAGCAGAGCTAAATCAGAATTTACAGATCTCCCGCATCACGCACGCTTCGCACCGGGGTTTTCGTGCGTCGCACACGGCTCTGCCGTGCAGCACGCAGCGGTGGCAGAAATCGTTGCTCTCCTCCGGCGGCAGCAGGGCGCGCAGGGCAAGCTCGACCTGATGGGGATCCTTCGTATCGACGAGTCCGAGACGGTTCGAGATCCGGATCAGGTGCGTGTCGGCAACCACGACCGAGGGAACGCCGTAAACGTCGCCGCAAATCAGGTTTGCGGTCTTGCGGCCGACGCCGGGCAGCGTCGTGAGGTCTTCGATGTTGTCGGGGACCTTGCCGCCGAAGCGGTCGCGCACGCCGACCGCCATGCCGATGATATCCTTTGCCTTCTGCCGGAAAAAACCGCAGGAATGAATGATTTTTTCAATATCGTGAACGTCTGCGGCCGCATAATCGTCCAGCGTTCTGTATTTTTCAAACAGGGCGGGGGTAACAAGATTGACGCGCGCGTCCGTGCATTGGGCGGAAAGCCGCGTCGCGATCAGCAGCTCAAACGGATCGGTATATTCCAGCGAACAGATCGCGTCGGGGTATTCTTTCTTCAGCAGGTCGACGGCGCGCTGCGCTTTCTCTTTTGCGTTCATAGCGAACCTCCTTTTTTATCGAAAAAACGGCGCCGGGCTGTCTTCGCCCGGCGCCCGCAGCTATCTGTTTTTTGTTCGTTACATTGATTTTTTAACGACCACCGCGGCAATTCCGGCGAACGCGCCGAGCACGAGCACCGCGCCGACGGCTTTTTTCCAACCGTTCTGTTTTTTCGCTTCGGCCTGCGCGGCGGGTATCTCGGAAACCGGAACCGCGATGTATTCGCTTGCCGGGACCGTTGCCGTGGCTTCCGGCGAGAAGACAGTCGTCGCGGCGGGATCCGTGACGGCGCCCGATATCGCAGGCACGGTCGTCGCCGGCGTGTAAGGCACCGTATATTGATTGTAATTCACGCTTGCGGAGGGATAAGAAACCGGCGGGGTATAGGTGCTCACGGAGGTGCTGTAGGAATAGGTATAGGTCGACGGCGTGACCTGCGGCGTATACGACGATGCGGGCTGGGTGTATGCCGAAGCCGTGGTGTGCACGGTAGGCGCCTGTGTGGTCGAGGTCGGGTTTGCAAGGCCGGTGAGATCGCCCAGACCGTTGAGCAGGCCGCCGAGCACGCTGCCGCCGAGGTCGAGGGAGCCGCCTAATCCGGAGAAGGATTCGCCGAGCTGCGAAAGAAGCCCGGAAAGGCCGTTGCTGTTCGGTCCGAGCAGGGCGGAAAGCTTGCCGAGCAGGCCGTCGTCCTCATCGAGACCGTTGAGCCCCTGCAGGAGCCGATCCACGTCAAGGCCTTCAATGCCGCGAAGCGCTTCCAGCAGGCGGTCGGAGCTGATATCCACGCCCTGGTTCAGCTGGTCGACGAGACTGCTGACCTCGGGAGAATTCTGCACTGCGCCGTCGATCATATTGCTGACGTCGCTCAGATCGGGCACGCTGACGGATTCCTGCGCCGAGACCGAAACGCTGAAAACGGTCAGCGCGAGAAAAAACGCCGCGGCGCAAAGGATCGCTATCGTTTTTTTCATTTATGTAACCCTCTTTTTCAGGAAATAATGCCGCATATTGAAATACATCATAATGTTACACCATTTGTCGGAAGAAGTCAAATGAAATAATTGTAAATAAATAAGCTTTACGGCCTGAATTTCGTTTTTTTTCGTGACAAATCCGACTTTATGTGTTATTGTTAAAATAGCGGCGCGATTGGCAGAATATGAGCTTTGCTTTCCGCGCCGAAACGTGCTATGCTATAGCGGAACGGTACGCGTTCTGCAATACGGGAGTGCGGTATGAACGGTTTTTCGAAAAAACTGATATTTTCGATCCTCTGCGCGGTCATCCTCTGCGCGGGCGGCGTTTTTGCGGTCTCGACCGCGCGGACGCAGCCGCAGACGGCGCGCCGCCCCGCGGCAGCGACGGTCGTCGGACTTGCGCAGGAGCGGATTACGCTCCCGCCCACGGAGCCGACGACGGCGGTCTCGACCGCCGCGGCGCAGACGCGGAGCGATACGACGGAGGCGACTGCCCCCGAAACGACGCGGCGGGAAACGACGACGCAGACGGAGAGCCGGTCGACGCTCGTGCTGACGACGGCGGACGATTCGGAGCCGGAGGAGGGGATCGTCGCGATCGATCGGTTCCGGCTCAGGGAATCGAAGGTCCTGCCCGTGCGCGCGAACACGAAAATCACCGACTATCTCGCCGCAAAGGGAGACGCGCGCGCATACACGTTTTCCGCCGAGGCGCGCGGTGTGCTGCAGATCGGGTTCCGTTTCGACGTTTCCGAGGTCGCCGGTACGCCGTGGATCGTGTATCTTTACGAGGCGTATTCCTCCCGCGGCACGGGGGGGAACGACGCGTGGCGGCTGCTGACCCGATTGGATGTCGCCTCGACCGAGAGCGAGATTGTCAAAACGGAAAAAATCGGGATTTACCCCGGGGATTACGCGCTGATCGTCGCCGCGGGCGACGTCTATTCCGCGGCGGACTATACACTGATGGCGGCGTTCGTCTCGAACACCCCGTGGGAGGCGGAGCCCAACGATACCCGAACCCGATACAACGAGCTTACGCCCGGCGTGCGGACCGGGGGCAGCACCTCGAACGCGCTTTCTGCGGATCGGGACTGTTATCTGATCGAAATGCCCGCCCCTGGCTTCGTTTCGCTGCTTTTTGAACACGAAAAGCTCGGCGGCGTGAGCGTCGGCTGGTTCCTGACGCTGACGAACGAACGCGGCGAGACGATCTACCGGCAGCGGTCGTTTTTGCAGGACGCCGAGACGGCGTCCGGTGAGATCGGGCTCGACGCGGGATATTATTATCTGACCGTCGAACCGCATATCCGGCAGGACGCGGATTATTACCTGACCTGTATCCGCGAGCGGACGGACGATTACGAAAAAGAGCTCAACGACGCGCCCGGGGCGGCGAACGAGCTGCCGATCACGGAGCGGACGAACCGCGTCAGCGGCTCGCTTTCGGAAAAGGACGGCACGCCCGACGTCGACCGTTACCGCTTTACACTGACGACGGACGGGGTGATCTCTTTTACGTTTCTGCACCGGGATCTGCTGCGTCCGCGCGACGGCTGGCGGATCGTGCTGACGAATGCGGACGGGGAAAAGATCTTCGGAACGACCTCGAAATGGAACGAGACGACCGTCGCCTCGCCGCAGATCGGTCTGGGCGCGGGAACGTATGAAATCAGCGTGGACGGCGAGGATATGCTGTACACAAATGAAACCTATACGCTCAACGTGACGCACGCCGCGGGCAGAAACTGGGAGACGGAAAACAACGACACGCCCGACCGCGCCGATCCCGTTGCGCCCGGCGTGATCCGGTACGGCACGCTCGTCAGCGCGGGGCTGGAATACGACACCGATTATTATTCGTTCTCAATCGAAAAGACCGCCGCGGTTTCGCTGACGTTCTCGCACAACACCGTTTCCGGCACGGGCGAGGCGTGGATCGTTTCCCTGACCGACGAAGCGGGCCGCGTGCTGACGACGCTTTCCTCCCGCCTCGAGACCCGAACCGTTACCTCTGCGCTGGTCAATCTGTCGCCGGGCAAATACTATATCCGCGTCGATACCGGCACGCGGTTTTCCGACGTAAAATACGGCGTGACCCTGAATTTGAAATGATTTGCCGCCGAAACGGAAATATTTTGCGCGAAACGCGGTTTATTTGGAAAAATAATCTTTTCTTTTATCAAAATATGTGATATACTCTTTCATACGCCAAAGCAGAAACAAATAACAATAAATCGGAGTTGATTTGATGAATATCGCCATTATGGGGTTCGGCGTCGTCGGTTCCGGCGTTGCGGAGGTTTTTACGAAAAACCACGAGATGATCGCCGAAAAAAGCCTGCACGCGCCGTTTGAGCTGAAGTATATCCTCGATATCCGGGATTTCCCGGACAGTCCGTACGCGGATAAAATGATCAAGGACTTCAACCTGATCCTGAACGACGAAACCGTCGGCATCGTCGTGGAGACGATGGGCGGGCTGCATCCGGCGTACGAATTCGTATCCTCGCTGCTGAAAGCGGGCAAGAGCGTCGTGACCTCGAACAAAGAGCTCGTTGCCGAAAAGGGCTGTGAGCTGCTGGAGCTCGCGAAGCAGAACGGGGTCAACTTCCTGTTCGAGGCGAGCGTGGGCGGCGGCGTGCCGATCATCCGGCCCATCACCCAATGCCTCGCTGCCAACGATATTTCCGAGGTTGCGGGCATTCTCAACGGCACGACGAATTTTATCCTGACGAAAATGATCCGCGAGAATATGGAGCTTGCCGACGCGCTGAAGCTGGCGCAGAAGCTCGGCTACGCCGAAAAAGATCCCACCGCGGATATCGACGGCATCGACGCGTCGAGAAAGATCTGCATTCTGGCGTCGCTCTGCTTCGGCAGGCACGTCTATCCGAGATCCGTACATACCGAGGGTATCCGCGCCATCACACTGCGCGACGTGGCGTATGCCGGGAACGCGGGCATGGTCATCAAGCTGCTCGGCACCGCGAAGAAGGCGGGCGAAAAGGTCGTGATCTCGGTCGCGCCGTGCCTGATCGACAAGCACAGTCAGCTTGCGAGCGTCAGTGACGTGTTCAACGCGATCCTCGTGCGCGGCGACGCGATCGGCGACGTGGTGTTCTACGGCAGAGGCGCGGGCAAGCTGCCCACCGCCAGCGCCGTGGTCGCGGACGTGATCGATTCCGCGAAGCATACCGAGCGCCGCAGGATCTTCGGTTGGGTCGACAGCGAGGAGGGCTACGTTGCCGATTACGATTCGGTGGCCGGCAGGTTTTACGTGCGCGGCACGATGACGGACGGCTCCGGCGCGGGCAGCGTCACCGCGGGCATGAAATCGGTCAAGGTGCTCTTTGCCGAAAACGCTCCGGCGGACGAGGCGGCGTTCCTCGTGAACGCGCCGTCGGAAAAATGGCTGCGCAAGACGCTTCAGACCGTCGGGATCGCCGATCCCGTCGTGATGCGGGTAACGGATTATTGATCCGCCGATATAATGGATAGTGAAAAGAGAATTCGGTTCGGGCGCGTCTGCGGCAGCGTGATCGCGGGCGCGTCGGAAGGGGAGATATTATGAGTCTGATCGTACAGAAATTCGGCGGCAGCAGCGTCGCGAATGCCGAGCGGGTCCGCAACGTCGCCCGCATCGTTACGGACTGCTACCGCGAGGGAAATCAGGTGGTGGTCGTCGTCTCCGCACAGGGCGACACGACCGACGACCTGATCGAAAAGGCGCGGGAGATCAATCCGAAGGCGTCGAAACGGGAAATGGATATGCTGATGGCGGCGGGGGAGCAGATCTCGATCGCGCTGCTGGCGATGGCGATCGAGACCGAGCGCTGCCCGGTCGTTTCGATGCTCGGCTGGCAGGCGGGCTTCACGACGAACTCCACCTACGGCGCGGCGCGTATCCGCACGGTCGATACGGCGCGCGTCCGCTCGGCGCTGGATAACAATATGATCGTCGTGGTCGCGGGCTTTCAGGGGCTGAACCGTCACGACGATATCACGACGCTCGGCAGAGGCGGCTCCGATACCAGCGCGGTCGCCCTTGCGGCGGCGCTGCACGCAGACCGCTGCCAGATCTTCACCGATGTGGAGGGCGTGTATACCGCGGATCCCCGCAAGATCCCGAATGCGATCAAACTGCGGGAAATCACATACGACGAAATGCTGGAGCTTGCGACGCTCGGCGCACAGGTGCTGAACAACCGCAGCGTTGAAATGGCGAAAAAATATAACGTGGAGCTGGAAGTGCTCTCCAGCATGAAGAGAGCGCCCGGCACCGTTGTCAGGGAGGTTACAAGAATGGAAAAAATGCTTTTGAGAGGCGTAACAAAAGACGCCGATATCGCCCGCATCTCCGTCGTCGGCGTGCCCGATACGCCGGGTATCGCGTTCAAGATCTTCAATGCGCTCGCGGGCAGGCAGATCAATGTGGACGTGATCCTGCAGTCGATCGGCAGAAAGGGCACGAAGGACATCACCTTCACGACCGCCAAGGCGGACGGCGAGCAGGCCGTGGAGCTCTTGAGCACCAAGATCCCCGAGATCGATCCCGAGCGGATCGTGATCGACACCGGCGTGGCGAAGGTCTCCGTCGTCGGCGCGGGCATGGAGACGCATCCCGGCACCGCCGCGAAGATGTTCGAGGCGCTGTACGAGCGGAACATCAACATCCAGATGATCGCGACCAGCGAGATCAAGATCTCGGTGATCATCGACGCGGCCGACGCGGACAAAGCGGTCGAGGCGATCCATCTCAAGTTCTTCCCGGAAAGCTGATACAACAAAGGGGCTGTTGCAGATACGAAAAACCTGCAGCAGCCATCTTTCATTTTTCCTATTTTTTCAAGAGAAAACACGATTTTGCAAAAATGTTCAAAACCTGTTGAACACAAAGCACGGCGTCTGGGATTCCGGCGCCTTTTT
>JAFRTA010000215.1 GCA_017427315.1 Clostridia bacterium | reverse complement strand
GAGCTGAACGGCCATTCCGAGGAGATGATCACCGGCTACCGTTCCATCGTCGCCTATAATAAGCAGAAGGACGTGACGCGTGAATTCAACGCCACCTCCGACGAGCTGATGAAGGTGAGTATGAAGGCGGAGATCCTCGGCGGCTCCATGGGCCCGATCATGAACTGCATCTCGAACATCGGCTTTGTGATCGTGGCGGCGTTCGGCGGGTATTTTGCCTATACGGGGCTGATCACCATCGGGACGATCTCGGCGTTCATCATCTACGCGAAACAGTTTTCCCGCCCGATCAACGAGATCGCCCAGCTTTACGGAACCATCCAGACCGCCGTCGCCGGCGCAGAGCGCGTGTTCGCGCTGATGGACCACCCGGACGAGGACGATTCGGGCGAGCTGCCGCTGAAGGAAGTGACGGGCGGGATCTCGTTCCGGCATGTGGATTTCTCCTACGTCCCCGGCAAGCAGGTGCTGCACGATTTCAACCTCGATATCCGGCCGGGGCAGAAGATCGCGCTGGTGGGCGCCACCGGCAGCGGAAAAACGACGGTGGTCAACCTCCTGATGCGTTTTTACCCGGTCGATTCCGGCGAGATCCTGATCGACGGCAAGAGCATTTACGATATCCGGCGCGGCGACCTGCGCAGGAACACCGCCATCGTGCTGCAGGATACCTTCCTGTTTTCCGACACCATCGCGGGCAATATCAAATACGCCGACCGGGAGGCCTCCGACGAGCGGATGCGGGACGCCGCGCGCCTGAGCAATATCGACCGCTATATCGAGCGGCAGCCCGAGGGGTATGATACCTGGCTCACCCGCGCGGGCGAGAGCCTGTCGCACGGGCAGCGCCAGCTTTTGGCCATCGCCCGGGCGGTGCTGGCGGACCCGAAGATCCTGATCCTCGACGAGGCGACCAGCTCGGTGGATACCCGCACGGAGAAAAAGATCCAGGACGCCATGGTGAACCTGATGAAGGACCGCACCAGCGTCATCATCGCGCACCGGCTCTCCACCGTGCGCGACGCGGACCTGATCGTGGTCATGGATCACGGCAGGGTCGCGGAGACCGGCAGCCACGAGGAGCTGCTGGAGCGCGGCGGCGTGTACAGCGCGCTGTACCGGACGCAGTTCGAGGGCAGGGCGACGTGACCGGTTCCCGTTGACATTGCGGCGTAATTCTGTATAATGGATCTGTAGTGTGATTCAACCGCAGAGGGCGACAGCCCCGATCTTACGGAGGAATTTTATGGCTTCAAGCAAAGATTTTCTCGCATACGTTCTGGAGCAGCTTTCCGGGCTGGACGGCGTCTCCTGCAAGCCGATGATGGGCGAATACGTGATTTATTATCAGGGAAAGGTCGTCGGCGGGATCTATGACGACAGGTTCCTTGTCAAGCCGACGGCTTCGGCGAGAGGAATGCTGCCGGACGCCGCGTTCGAGCTGCCGTATGAAGGCGCGAAAGAGATGTTCGCGCCGGACGTGGACGACAGAGAGCTGCTGGGGCGGCTGATCCCCGCGATCGCGGACGAGCTGCCTGCGCCGAAGAAGAAAAAATGATTTTGTGCCGGGAGACCGGCGGCGCAAAGGAGCATGACGATGGAATACGTGAGAGTTACGAAAGAAAACCTCGACGCGGAGCATATCTGCTGCGCGATCTCGAACAACAACGACGTGCAGGTCGCCTCGAAAAAGGCGTGGCTTTCCGGTCGTTTTGACGAGGGGCTCGTCTTCCTCAAAAGCGCCGAGCGCGGCAAGTGCTTTATCGAATATATCCCCGCCGAAAATGCGTGGAACCCGGTCGAGGCGGAGGGATATATGTATATCGACTGTCTCTGGGTGTCCGGCTCGTTCAAGGGTCACGGGTATTCGAACGACCTGCTCTCGGCGTGCATCGAAGACAGCAAAGAAAAAGGGAAAAAGGGCTTGTGCATTCTGTCTTCCGCGAAGAAAAAGCCCTTTCTCGCCGATCCGAAATACCTGAAATACAAGGGCTTTTCGGTCTGCGACGAGGCGGACAACGGCGTGCAGTTATGGTATCTTCCCTTTGCTGACGGCGCGGAACAGCCGCGGTTCAGGGACTGCGCGAAGCATCCGCATATCGACGAGCCGGGGTACGTGCTGTATTATACGCATCAGTGCCCGTTCAACGCGAAATACGTGCCCGTAGTGGAGCGGACCGCGAAGGAGCACGGCGTGCCGTTTCGTGCGGTCCTGCTGGACAGCCGGGAGGAAGCGCGGAGCGCGCCGACGCCGGTCACGACCTACGCGCTGTTTCGCGACGGCGAATATCTCACCAACGAGCAGATGAACGACAAACGGTTTTTGGAACTGATCGGAAAATGAAACGGAGGAAAGCGTATGTACGAAAAGTATTCCCCTTATGAAAGCGCGCGCCTCGTGCACCATTACATCACGAACATGGTGGACAAGGAGTACGACAATCTGCCCTACTGGCTGCTTCTGCCGAACAAAAAGCCCGCCGAGGCGGCGCACTGCCGCGTGGACGACGCGGAGCTGGTCGGCTCCTGGTACGAGGGCCTCGTCTGCGCGATGCGCATCCTGGATACGGACGACGGCGCGGACGTCAAGGCGTCGCTGCGGCGGCACCTGATGAAGTCCTGGGGCGAGCACGGCCTGCGCTTCTGCGAGCCGTACCCGTGGACGCACACGGTGCACGCTTCGTTCCACGAGATGGGCTACATCCTGCCCGCGATCAACCTGATCACCGAGGAATATCCCGACGACGCGGTGGCGGAAAAGCGCGCCTCGGAGCTTGTGCGGGGGATGCGCTCTCTCGTGATCGAGCGCAAGATCCGCTGCTTCTGGTCCGGCGATTCGCCGGAGACCGTGCCGATCTACGAATTTCCGAACGATATCTATCTCAAGGACGGCGGCTTCGACCTGACGCGGCACACCGGCAGGGGAGAGCAGGCGATCCGCAACGGCGTCGTACTGCCCGCCCTCGTGCGCCGGTACGAGCTGAAGGGCGACGAGGCCGCGCTGGATCTCGCCGTCGGCATCGCGAACCACGTGCTGGGACCCTCGCGGTATTTCAGCTATAAAATGGAATTTTTCGGGCACGTGCATTCCGCGGTATGGTTCGCCTCGGGGCTTGTGAAGCTGGGGCGGCTCATCGGCAACGAGGAATATATCAAAAAAGGCAAGGGGATCTACGATTTCGTGCGCTCCATGTCCTCTTCCTTCGGCTGGGTGCCCGAATACGCCCGCTGGCACGAGCCCAAAGAGGAACACTGCGAGACCTGCTGTATCAAGGATATGATCGTCTGCGCCCACGAGCTGATCGAATGCGGATACGACGAATACTGGGACGATATGAACAAATTCGCCCGCAATCAGCTCGTCGAAAATCAGGTGACCTATACCGGTTACGTGGTCTGCGACAACACGAAGCCCGACGACGACGGCATCACCTATCGTGATATCGATAAGCGCATGGTCGGCGGCTTCACCGGCGGCAGCGAGCCGAATTCGATCTCCCTGACGCGCTTCCGTTCCATTGCGGGCTGCTGCGTGGGCACCGCGCCCGTGGCGCTGAAGACCGTATGGGACGACGCGGTCACGGAGGAAAACGGCGCGTATATCGTGAATATCCCGTTCGATAAAGAGACCGACGCGCTGTCGATGCGTTCGTTCATCCCAGACGAGGGAAAGATCGTTCTCACCGCGAAAAAGGACTGCCGCGCGGGCTTCCGTCTCTACGGCTGGATCGTCTCCCCGCGCTTCTCGGTGAACGGGGCCTCCGTTTCCCCCGCATCGGACGGCAAAACCGCCGTATTCGATCTTGAAGCGGGCGACGAATTGACGCTTGCGTTCGACCTTGCGGACGAAGAGAGAAAAGAGACCGTCCGCGAAGAGGAATATACCGCCGTGTGGCGCGGTCCCGACGTGGTGGATCTTCTGCCCCGGGGCGACCACGTGCGGCTGTATCAGAGAAATTCGGAGATCCCGAAGTTCCTGCCCGGTCCCGACGACGTGGAATACACCGGTGCGGCAAATTACGGACCGACGCAGCAGTCGAAGACGAAGTGAGGCGCGGAGATGCCGGGTGTTGCGTTTTGCGACGTCGTGAGATCGTGAGGTCGTGAAATCGTGAACCGCGAATTATGAACAGTATACGGCCAACAGACAACCAGCAACCAGCAACTGAGCAATCGTGTTTCAGGACCAAGGACCGTCGACCGTTGACCGTCGACCAAAATAAAAGGAGTGCAAACAATGAACATCAGCGGATTTCAAAAGATGATAGCCTTATTCGTCAGCATCATTACGGCGATCTGCAACTGGCTGAATATCCCGATGCAGCCGAGAGGACAAAAGGTGGACCTGTCGGGCTACACGCTCGTATTCTGCGACGAATTCGAGGGCGATTCTCTCGACCTCGGCGCGTGGCGCTGTAATCTGCACGGCGCGGAGCGCGGCGGCTTCAACGGCGAGAGTCAGGTCGCGGTCAAGGACGGCAATCTCGTCATGACCGGCGAATATCTCGAGGACGGCGCCTACGGTCCCGGCTGGTACGGCGCGGATATCGCGCTGAATCAAAAGTATCTGCGCGGGTATTTTGAATGCCGCTGCATCTGCAACGACGCGGGCGGCTTCTGGAGCGCGTTCTGGATCCAGGCGGACCACCCGTATGAGCACGATATCTCCAAAGGCGGTCCCGGCGGCGCCGAGATCGACATTATGGAGGCGATGGATTACGACGAGCTCCTTCCCTCGCGCAAAGACGCCGTTCTGCATACGATCCACGTCAACGGCTCGGACGACGATCCCGACAGGATCGAATCCGGACGCCTCGGCAGGTTCCGCGGCAACGACATCTATCACACCTACAACACCTACGGGCTCGAGTGGACCGAGGACGAGTATATTTTCTATATCAACGGCGTCGAGACCGTCAGAAGCTCCTTCGCGAACGGCGTTTCCGAGGTTCCCGAGACCGTGCGTTTGTCTCTCTGCATCCCCGATGAGATCACGATGAAGCAGGGCGAGAAAACGCAGTTTATCGTGGATTACGTGAAGATTTATCAGAGATGAACTAAGACCAAAGACTAAAGACCAAAGACTAAAGATCAAAGACCAAAGATCAAAGATCAAAGACCAAAGACCAAAGACCAAAGACCAACGACCAAAGACCAAAGACAGAAGAATTGACTTGAAATCCGGTCTTTAGTCTTCCGTCTCAAGTCTTTCAGCACAAAGACAGAAGATCAGACTCGAACTCCGGTCTTAAGTCTATAGTCTTTAGTCTCAAGTCTATTATTCAGAAACCTTGCAACACTTCGCGCCCGACTTCCGTCTTATATACAAAAGGAGCTGACAGCCATGACGCCCGGAAAGAAGAAATGCAGGATGCTGCGCGAGATCCGCAGAAGGATCGCGGACGAGAACGATATCCCGTTTGTGACGGAGGAATGTAAATACAAAGGCGACTGCAAGGGCACCTGCCCGAAGTGCGAGAGCGAGCTGCGCTATCTCGAGGAGCAGCTGGAAAAGCGCCGTTCCCTCGGCAAAAGGGTGACCGTCGCAGCAGTGGCGATGGGGCTTGCAGCCTCTCTTTCCGCCTGCGGGCGGCAGCCGTCCGGATATCTTGAGGGCGACGTGCCCTATACGCCTGAAACGGAGATCGACACGGCGTTGGACGGCGAGATCGCGGCAGACCCCGAAACGACGGAACCGGAATCGGAGTCATGGGTCCAGTTGGAGGGAGACGTGGCGTATATCCCTGCGGAAAGCGACGAAAACGCCGCGCAGGACAATCCCGGCGAAGACGCCGCCCCGCAGTCCGATCCCGCCCCTGCGGATTCTGCGCGGAACGATGGCTGAGAAAGAGCTTCTTTTTCCGCTGCTGGCGATCGACCGCCTGCGGACGGATACCGACGGCGAGGGCGTGACGACGCTGGTCGCCGGGGCGGGCTGTCCGCTGAAATGCCGGTGGTGCATCAACAAAAAGCTCCTTGCGGAAAAACAGCCCGGATACATAACGCCCGAAGAGCTGTTTGCCCGCACGCGGATCGATAACCTGTATTTTCAGGCGACGGGCGGCGGGCTCTGCTTCGGCGGCGGCGAGGCGCTGCTGCATGCGGGATTCATCGCCGCGTTCCGGGATTATACCGGCGGGGCGTGGCGTCTGACCGCCGAGACCTCGCTGAACGTCCCGCCCGACAAGGTGCGGATCGCGGCGGGCTGCATCGACGAATTCATCGTGGATATCAAGACCGCCGACCCGGAGATCTACCGCCGTTATACCGGCGGGGACAACGCCGTCGTGTTTGAAAACCTGCGGACGCTGATCGGCGCGGTCGGCCCGGAGCGGGTAAAGGTCCGCGTGCCGCTGATCCCGGAGTTCAACGATGAAGCGGACCGGGAGAAGACCGTCCGTATCCTTCGTGAAGCAGGCGCAGAAAGATTCGATCTGTTCGAATACCGCGTCTGACCGTAAAAAAGCCGCCGTATGTCGTCCGACATACGGCGGCGGTTATTTTGTGATGTGAAGGAACTTATCCGGCGACGGTGGTCTCTGCGGGAGCTTCCGTTTCGGGAGCTTTCGTAAGGCTGATGCCGAGCGTTCCGAACAGGGTCTTGAACATGTCAATGATGGTTTCCATCACGTTGCGGATGGTGTTCATGATGGTCGCGATCAGGTTCTGCGTGCTGTCTTTTACGACGCCCGCAACATAGATCTCATACGCGCCCTCTTCGGCGAGCGTATCGGTGATATTGGTAATCTCGTAATAACCGAATTTGTCGGGCTGAACCTCGACGCCGCCGACGGTAACGGTGATGTTGGACTTCTGCCAGCCGTCGAAGATCTCAACGCGGAAGTAGAAGTTTGAACCGTAGTTGACCTCGGTCTTATCGATATTCTCGTTGACCGCCTGATCGAGCGTATCGCCGTAAGCGCAGACGCGGTAGCCTTCGCCGGAGGGCAGATAGATCGGGATGGTCTTGACATACTTGTACATCGTCGCTGCGTCAAGGATCGATGCATAGGAGACCGTGATCGCCTGATCGTCGGGCGTGATCTTGTAGAGGCCTCTGTCAAGGTAGACTCTGGTGCCGTTCACGTTCACGACGAACTTCTCGGGGTCGACCTGGGGCAGCGCCTCGCCGGCCTCGTCTTTGAAGATGAGATAGAAGTAAATGGACTGACCTTCGTTGAGATAGGTCGTCACGCCGGTATCTTCCGCGCCGAACGCGTTGTCGTTGATGCCGGTCGCCTCGCCGTTGGAATTATTCCTGTAAAGGCCGCCTTCACTGCCGGCCGCGTAAAAATCGGGTCTGCAGACGCGGACGTGATACATCAGGCCGGCGTTGGTGTTGGGGATCTTGACCTCATTGCGGAGCGTGCCCGCGTCGCCGCTGATGCGGCCCTTGTTGGTGATCGAGCCTTTGCCGGCGTTTTCGATAACGCCGGAATTCGCGACGGAGTTATTGAGGATCAGGCTGCCTTCGTTGTGGATGATGCCTTCTTCGGAAACGAGGGCCGTGCCGTTGACGGTCAGCTTGCCGTCAGCCAGGATCTCAAGCGTGCCGCCTGCGTCGATGGTGAGGGGCGTGTTCTTCTTGAGCTCGTAACTGCCGGAGACCTTAACGGTCCTTCCCTCCAGGATCCTGATCGAGGAATGACCTTCGCTCGTGCCGGTCAGGACCGCGCCGTCAGCGGGCTCGTAAGCGTCTGCCGCCAGAGACATCGGCACGCAGGAAAGCGCCATGACCATCACGAGAAGAACTGCAATGATTTTTTTCATAAATGTTTTCCTCCTTGACGGAACGGAATTCCGCCTTATTCTGAACTTGCTGTTTTATTATAGAATGAAGTCGGCGTTTTTGTCAAGTGCTTTTCCGCCCTGCGGCGGGGAAAACGGGCGCTTCACCCTTAAATTTACAAACAGTTCGCTTTTTTTCAAGATTTCGGTATGCGCCTTTGCGCGCCGCAAATCCTGAGGTTACCTAATTCTACCATGCGGGGAGAAAAAAGAAAACAGATTTCTATGACAAAGAAATGAAATATTTTTGACGAAGAGAATATTTATGACATAAATACTGATTTGTCGATCTCCACCCTTATCGTTCTGTCTGCGCCGGGGGCGAATTCCGCGTGGATGCACAAAGACGTGACCGCCTGCGCGTCCCCGTCCCGCAGCGCTCCGTCCCCGTCCGGGCGGTACAGATAGACGTCGTGATCGTCGTATCCCTTCTCCGGGTTCACGCGGGTGAAATAAACCCGAAGCGTTTCGATCCCCGCGCCGTCGATCCGCACGGCGGAAAGATCCGTCGGCCGCGCGAAAGAGAGCTTGACGTATTCCTCGCCGATCGGGTATTTCAGCGCATAGGGCGTAATATCGAAGGATAAGAACGCGTGCGGCTGCGAGAGATCGGGGTACGTCAGGGTATATTCCGCCGCGTTTTCGGAAACGGCGTTTTCCGTCAGCCCGAGCTCGCCCGGCATACAGTCGTTAATCAGCAGGGGAGCGTCCGCCGCCGTTGCCGGCGCGGGCGTTCCGAGCGTTTCGGCGCAGTCGGCGATCAGCCGTTCGCTGAGGAACTCCGCGTAAAACCGGTGCGCGGCGCTGCCGGGGTGATTGTTGACCGGATTGACCTTGATATTCGTCTTGTGCGCGGCGCCGGAATACCGCTTCCCGAATTCCGGCAGACTGTCGTAATAAAGCACGCGGGTGTCTTCGAAGATTTCCCGAAGCGGCGCGTAAAGCGCCTTGAGCAGCGCGCTTTTCGTTTCGTTCGGCAGCGTCATGACGACGGCGGGGATCCCCGTCCGTTCGGAGAACGCGTCCAGCTTTGCGACGAAATTCTTTTCGTAGTGTTCCCGCGTTTCTCCCTCGAGGACCGAAATATAGGAGCCGGCGTACCGGTCGCCGTATTTTTTATTGTAGATCGTTTTTGCGTCGACGTAATTGACCAGCCGCAGATAGGAGACCGGCAGGAGTTTGCGCAGCGGCGCAAGGAATGAGAGCTTTTTATTATAATCCGGCGCGCTGATCTCGTCGTAGACCGAGCCTTCGATCAGCGCGTCGTTGTAGACGTAGCCGAAAACCACGATATCCGGCGAAAGGTCGGCGACGAGGGAGGTTTCCGTCAGCCAGGAAAGCTCTTCGCAGCCCGTCGCTCCCGCCATACCGACGGCGTATACCCGGCAGTTATAACCCTTGCTCCGCAGGATCAGCTCGAGCTGCCGCCAGAACAGCTCGTTGCGGTTGACGCAGCCCTCGCCCCAGACGAAAGAGTCCCCGAGCACGACGATATTGACCGTGTCCCCGTCGTATTCCGTTCCCGTGGGCAGATCGATCAGCGGATAGGCCGCGGGCGCGGTCGATTCGGTCTGCGGGAGCTGCGCCAGGTTCTTTTTCAGATCCGCCGACGTAAGCATATCCGCAAGGGGCGTTTTTTCGTAGCCCATGCGGATGATGCGCTCGTCTTCGCTCCATTCCATTTCGCCGAGCGCACGGCTCGCCGCATTCTCCGAAAACAAAAGAAACGCGTCCGCGGCGGCGAACACGGCAAACAGCCCGATCACGACGATGAGGAGGTTCCGCAATGCGATCGGGAACCTTCTTTTCTTTTTCTGCGCGCGGCGCGGCGGTTTCTTGAATGTCTTCACTGCCATTGCGACACCTTCCGGCAAGTCCGGCAAAACAGCCGGGCGGCGATATCCGGCCGCAGTTTTATTGTAACATATTCCGGAGAATTGTCAATGAAAAATCGGATTGACTTCCCACGTCATATTTATTATAATAAGATATCATCGATCATTCCGCCCGGTCCGCCGCTGCGGATCGGACGCGGGAAAGGGGAAAAGCGCCGTGAAAAAAGGGCTTGCCGCGATCGCCGTGCTGGCGGCGCTTGCCGTGGGATTGCTTCTTTTTCTCATCCGGGACAACAAACGGATTGAGATTACGGAGCATACCGCCGCGGACGCGTCGGTTCCCGCGGCGTTCGACGGCTTTACGATCGTTCAGATATCCGATCTGCACGACGAATCGTTCGGGGAAAACAACGAGACCCTGCTGCGTCTGCTTTCCGAGGCGAAACCCGATCTGATCGCGATTACCGGCGATATCGCAGACGGGAACAGAATGGCGCTGGAACACGCGCTTGCGCTGATCCCGGAGATCGTAAAGGTAGCTCCCTGTTATTTCGCGGCGGGCAACCACGAGTCCGGCATCGGCGAAGACAATTACCGTCTGCTGGAGCAGACCATGAACGACGCGGGGGTCACGATCCTTTCGGACGAATATATATATCTTTCCCGCGGGGACGGGCGTATCGTGCTCGCCGGGCTCCAGGACCCGTATTTCGTTTCGGAACACCGGGTCTTCGGCAAAAAAGGCTACGGCGTGATCCGCGAAAAGCTGGAGTCGCTCGCGCTGCCGCGGGACGAATATACGGTTTTGCTTTCACACCGGCCCGAGGTGTTTGAGCTTTACGTCGAATACGGCGTGGATCTCGCGCTGACCGGGCACGCGCACGGCGGGCAGATCCGTCTGCCCCTGCTCGGCGGGCTGATTGCGCCGCATCAGGGGCTGTTCCCGAAATACGACGCGGGAATGTATGAAAAAGACGGCACGCAGATGTACGTCAACCGGGGGCTGGGCAACAGCCGTCTCCCGCTGCGGATCAACGACCGCCCGGAAATCGCCGTCATCCGGCTGACAAATCATACCGAAACGGAGGATCTATAAATGAAAAAAACACGAAAACGCAAAAAAAAGAGCTTCCTGCGCAGGGTCGGCAGGTTTTTCGGCGTCCTGCTGCTGATCGTCGTCCTTCTGCTGGCAGGCGTGATCGCGCTGCTATCCGTGACCGAGTATAAGCCCGCCGACGTCGAGACCGTCGAGGTCGCGGCGCGGGCGAAGCGGACGCTTGCCGAGGGCGATTCGCTGACGGTGCTGACCTGGAACGTCGGTTACGGCGCGCTGGGCGACAACGCGGATTTCTTCATGGACGGCGGCAAGAAGGTCATGACGGCGGATACCGCGCGCATCCGCAGCAACCTCAACGGGATCGTCTCGCATGTCGACCCGCTGACGCCGGATGTGATTTTCTTTCAGGAGACGGATAAAAGCTCCTTCCGCTCCTATCTGACGAACGAGGTCTCGATTTTTGAAAATGAGTTCGGCTCGTTCGACGCCGCGTACGCGAACAACTTCAACGTGCTGTTTGTGCCCTATCCGATCCCGCCCATCGGCAAGGTCGATTCGGGGCTTCTGACGTTCAGCGCGTATTCCGTCGCCGCCGCCGAGCGCGTGCAGCTTCCGGTCCCGTTCCGGTGGCCGATCCGCACGGCGAACCTCAAGCGCTGCCTGCTGGTAGAGCGCATCCCGCTTGCGGAGAGCGAAAAACAGCTCGTGATCATCAACCTGCACCTCGAGGCGTATGACAACGGCGAGGGCAAGGTCGCCCAGACGAAGATGCTGAAAGAGATCCTCGACAAAGAGGCGCAGAACGGCAACTACGTGATCGCGGGCGGCGACTTCAATCAGATCTTCTCGAACGCCGACACGAACGCCTATCCCGCGCAGGAGGGCAAATGGCAGGCGGGCGAGATCGACGCCGCGGAGTTCACCGCGGGCGGCTGGCAGCTCCTGATGGACGCGCGCACGCCGACCTGCCGCTCCCTCGATCAGGCTTACGCCGGCGCGGATCACGACAGCTTTCAGTATTATCTGATCGACGGCTTCATCGTTTCGCCGAACGTGACCGTGAACCTGTTGGAAACTCAGGATTACGGATTCGTCTGCTCGGACCATAACCCCGTGCTGATGAAGGTGACGCTTGGGTAAATACTGATTTATCGCGGAGCGATAAATCAGTATTTACCAAGGGAGAAGGGATGAGGGAGAAGGGATAAGGGCTTGTTTAATTGATTATCTGCCTCAAAAGACGCGATAGCGTTCATTTTTCGACAATCGCGGAGAATAAACCGAGACGCAGAGCGTATCATTAT
>JAFRTA010000214.1 GCA_017427315.1 Clostridia bacterium | reverse complement strand
GCCGGTTTCTTCGCCGATAAACGCCGTGATCCCGTCGCCGACCCGCAGAAGGATCCGTTTCAGCGCTGCGCCGTCGTTGATGAAGCCGATCACTTCCCGCGCGCTCGCGTCGTATTCCCTGCGGTTGAGCAGGTTTGAATTGCCCTTTACGGTCAACCCGCAGTCCGCGACGGAGGAAGCAAGCTCATAAAGCGAGGTCAGCAGCGGCGAAAACGGCAGGGCCCGTTCGCCCAGCGAAGCCGCAATGGTCTGCAGACGGGGCAGATTAAACTCCGACGCGCGCCTGCCGTTGAAATCTGCGTCCGCAATCTTATAGAACAGCTCCGCGTCGCTCATATTGAGACCGTCCGAACATCGGCACACCGCGGATTTGACGATGCCCGTCGAGGTGACGACGACCACCAGCGCGTTATGCGAACCCAGCGGGATCAGCTCCGCGCGCTTGACGACCGTGCGCTCGTCGAGCGGCGTGGTCGAGACCGCGGCGCAGCCGGTCAGTTCCGCAAGGATCTCGTCGGCATCGGCAAGGATCCGCTCCGGCTCGGCGCTCATACGGTCGAGCCCCGAAAGGATGCGGTACTGCTCCGAGGGATCCGGCTCGCACCGCCGCATCAGCTTATCGATATAATACCGGTAGCCTCGCTGTGAGGGCACCCTGCCGGCGGAGGTGTAAGGCTGTTCGATATAGCCCTGCGCCGACAGCGCCGCCATTTCGTTTCGGATGGTTGCGGAGGAAATCGACGTGTCGAACACGTCGGACAGAAACTTCGAGCCGACCGGCTCGCCGGTGGCGATGTAATGCTCGACGATCAGCCCGAGAATTCTCTCTCTTCTGGCAGTCAGTTCCATTTCCTTTCCCCCTTATTCGATTTAGCACTCTATTGCTTTGAGTGCTAAATCACAATACTAATATATAACTATCCTCTGCATTTGTCAAGATTTTTTTCATCTTTTTTTGTGAATTGTTTGTGAATTCCGCAAAAAATCAAGCACTCGGCAAAACCGAGTGCTTGATTTCCGGATATAGGATATCGGATCTCGCGTATCGTGCTTGTATAATCCGCGATCCTTCCTTTTCCCGATAATGCAGTGTTAATTCAATGATTCGTGCTGCGGTTCCGGCACGATATCCGATCCCCGATCCGCGATCCCCGGTCAATACTGATCCGGCTTTGCCGGATCAGTATTGACATCCGATTGCTTCCGACTGCACGCCGTAGGCGGTCTCGGCGACGACCTTCACAGCCCCGGACGCGGGCGCGCCGTCGATCTCAAGTCGGATCGTTTTTTCATTGCCCGCGACGTAATACTTCGGCAGCGTCCATGTTTTGCCGATCTCCCCGCCGCTTTCATTATATATATACGCTCTGTAGAGCACGACGGGCATTCCGTCTGCGCTCTGCGCCGCGGGAACGGCGATCTGCAGCTTTCCCGCGATCCGCGTCACGCTCGGTGAGGCGTCCGCGGGGAACACGGGCGGAAGCGACGCCGCGGCTCTCTTTTCGGGCGTATACTCCCGGTTGGCGGGGTCGGCGGGATTGTCGAGGATATACTCGCAGAGGTATTTCTGCGCAATGATGTCGAGCCCTCTCAGGCGGACCCGGTTTTCCGCGTCGACCTCGACGATCCAGCAGGTCGCGACCTGCCCGTTCCCCGCCGGGTGGTATGTGCGCACGTCGTCGACCGTAAACTCCGCGTAATGGATCGCCCCGGTGCCGACGGCGGTGAACCCGCCCTGCCAGACGGAGCGCGGGTCGTTGAGCGGATAATGGGAATGGCCCGAGAAGTCCACGACCTGCGGGAAGTCCTTCAGCACGTCCGTGAAGAAGGTCTCGCCCCAGCCCTCGAAATCGGAGCTGCCGTAAACGGTATTCCGGACATGCTCGTGATGCATCACGAAAACGGGCTTCATCGGATCCTCCGCCGTCGCCTCTTCAAGCTGAGCGCGCAGCCACGCGACCTGTCCGTCGTCGTAATGCTGCTCGTCGTCGTCCGAGGCGGAAAGCCCGATGAAGTGATACCCGCCGATCACGACGTGGAAATCGGGCGAATTCCCCGTAAGATCGGTATAATATTGATGTACGGTCCTGCGGTCCATCGTCCAGCCGTCGTGGGCGCGGGCGACGACGCCGAGGAATTTCGTTCCGTCGCGCAGCAGGGAATTCACCGCGACGCTCATGCCGTTGAACTGCCATTTTCTGCCGCGGTCGCTCAGATCGCCGACCAGCAGCAGCGCGTCAAGCCCCTGATATTCCTCATCCGCGTCGGCGATCGCATAGCCGAGCTTGAGCATTTTCTGTATGCGGGTCGTCCCTTTGCCGATGAAGGACTGAACGTGCGTGTCGCTCGCGGCGATGAACCGCAGTACGGGCGTGAATTCGCCGTCGTCCGAAGGCGCTCTGACGATGATCGCCTTCGCGAACAGCGCCGAAAACGCGGTCAGAACGGCAAGAAGCGCGGTAACGAATTTGGACATGACGGAGCCTCCCGTTTTTTTATTGATCGGGCTGACGCCCTCCGCGGATATCGGGGATCGGATATCGTGCCGAACCCATTGGTGAATTCATAGAATATACACGCGAAATCAAGAAAGAGCAAGCACGGCGAATGATACGGACACGATTCACGAAATCCGATACCCGATACCCGAAATACCGGATCGCGAGACGCAAGCGCCTCGCGATCCGATTGTTACTTCACCCCGAACAGCAGGCGGATCGCGGCGAACAAAGCGCTGAAGGTCTCCATAATATGCTCGATCAGGCGCTCGTACCAGCTTCTGACGTCGCCGAAGCCGCTGCGGTCAAAGGGCTCGAACTGCTCGAAATTCGACTGCCATTTGATATCGACGATCTCGTCGCCGTAGGTGTTCGTCACCTCGGAATAATCGGGGCTGACGATATATCTCGTGCGGTAATTGCCGGGCTCGTAGTTCCAGGGCTTGTTCGCGTCGTACGCGATGCAGACATGGTTGCCGTCGGGATCGTCGTAGATACCGACCAGCAGCACGGAGTGGCCGCTCACGGATTTGAACGTCAGCGTCGATTCGTGATAATAGCCGAACTGCACCATTTTGCCGGCGCGCAGCTCGTCGCACATCCCCTTGAGCTGGGTGCGGTACATCGCCTGCATATTCTTATAACCCTTATTCTCGGTGATCCAACTGCAGTTCTGCTGGACGTGATAATAGTTGATGAAGCTGATCAGCTCGTCGTCGGGCTCCAGCTCGCTGACGGAGGATACGTTCTGCATGGAGAGCATATCGATCTTTCCCATATGCTGCAGCGCGGTCACGACGATCATGCCGTAGCAGGAACCGCTCCAATCCTTATTCACGTCGACCGCGATCGCAATGGAATAACCGATCGCGGGCACGATCGCGGCGCCGAGATAGAGCTTGTAGATATTGAGCTGCAGAAGACGGTAATCCTCTTTGCTCATATAGTACTTCTCGCCGCGCTCGTCGTTGACGTAATAGCCCGAATAGTTGTTGAACGAGAAGATCTCGTCCTTGCCGAGCGCGACTTTCGTCCAGACCGCCCAGAGCTCAAGACCGTCGGCATCTTCTTCGGCAACGGATGCGCCGGGCGCGTAGACGGCGCTGCCGCCCTCCTCGGTCGCCCAGCCGGCGAGCGCAAGGCAGTCGTACTCGTCGGCGTCGAGAGGAAAGGCATCCGCGATCCTGACATATCCTTCATTCGGACGCAGATATTCGGTTTTGACCGCGTCGTCAAGGCCGCTGTGATAGGTCACGCAGACGTTGCCGAAGATCGGGAACGGAATGACATTCTTCACGCCGAAGCCGTAGCCCTCTGCGCCGTTCGTGATCAGATCCACGGAATAACTCGCGCCGGGGATATACAGCGTTTTGCCCGCAAGTTCTTCGCCGTCGTAGGTGCCGACGAGTTCGTCGCCCGCCCAGACCGCGAAATAATCGCCCGCCCAGACGTCGCCGTCCAGCACTTCGTTCACGGTGACCTCGCCGTCCGCGGGCAGCTCCACGTCGCCGTCAAACGCCGCGGTATGCGTATTCTCGTCAAACGTGACGGAAAGCCCGGGCGTGCCGTCGGGCGCGGCGTAGTCCGCGAGCCGGATCATCTGCACCTCGGTCCGATCCTCCGCGAAGACGGAGAGCCCCGCGCAGGAAAGAACCATCAGAGCAGACAGGAACAGTGCGATCGTTTTTCTGATTTTCATATAAAACACTCCTTGTGAGTTAGTTGCGTGTTGCGCTGTGTGTTTTGCGTTTTGTGTGGATCTTGTGCCCGACCGAGCCGCGCGGCAAAGCCGCTGCGGCTGCCGCTGAAAATATCTTCACGCGTCGATCGGACTTTGAGGCAGGATGGTTGGTCTGCATGCCTCGCTTTTTCCGTAAATCAAATCATACAGGCAGCTTCCGGGATCATCCATTGTCCGTTATTTATTCGTCAACGCGCCTTGCGCTTTGACGACCGCGGCGACGGTATCCTCGATCGTTCCGCCCGTCTCGCGGACGGTAACGTCGGCGTATTTTTCATACAGCGGCTCGCGCTCGTCAAAAAGATCGTCGAGGCTCTGTCCGTCGCGCAGCACCACGCCGCGCCCGCGGATGTCGCGCAGCCTGCGGCGAAGCTGCTCCCGCCCGACGGCAAGATACACCACCGTGCCAAGGCGTTTGAGGTTTGCCATGCCCTCTCTGCCGTAGACCGCGCTGCCGCCCGTGGCGATCACCGCGTTCTCCGCATCCAGAGACGCGCACACGTCGTTTTCGACGGCGAGAAAACCGTCGACGCCGCGCGCCTCGATGATCTCGGGAAGGCGTCTGCCCGTTTTCTTTTGGATCAGAAGATCGGTATCGACAAAATCCCTGCCGGTCACCTTTGCGAGGATCACCCCGACGGTGCTCTTGCCGGACGCGGGCATGCCGATGAGGATGATGTTGTTCATGGTTGCTCGTTGGTTGTTGCTGGTTGTTGGTTGCTCGTTGCTGGATGCCGGTTGCTCGTCGCTCATTGTTTTGCGTGTTGCGCAGATCGTGCGCATGACTTTGCCCCGCGAAGCACAGCTTCGTCGGTTGCCGATGAAAACAGTCCGCCGGACTGTCCTCTTAACGCGTCAATTACGTTTTGCGATCACATGCGCAGTTCACTTGACCTGCGTGATCTTGTTTCCCTTTACGACGAACGCGTGCCTCGCCGCCTCGATCAGCGGCAGGTCGTTTTTGATCGAATCGGTATAGAAATTGTCGATCGTCTCGCCGCCGTACGCCTCGAAAAAATACCGGATCTTGTTTTTACGGACGCAGATCCTGCCGATTTTCCCGGTCTCCCGGTCGATCGTCGAGGTCAGGTACCGTTTGATCCCGAGCCGGCGGCAGATCTCTTCGATATTGAAATCGGGCGAGGCGGTGATGATCAGGTCGTCGTCCCGTTGCTGTTTTTTGTAGAAGGGCTTGATCTTGTTCATGTGCTTATCCCAGAACTCGGCGGGGTCGTTCTCAAAATCGAACACACGCAGCGCGTCCTTTTCGACGAGCGGAACGTACTTTTCGACCATTTCGCCGATCGTGACCTCGCCGCGGCGATAGCGCGCGAACGCCTTCAGCACCATGGGGAGCCTGCGCAGCAGCTCCGGATGCCGTTTGATATAAAAGAAAAACAGGTCCAGCGTGCTCTCGCCGTCATAGATCGTATTGTCGAAATCATAGACGTTCATGGCGGGTTCCTTTCAAATTCCGATTTATCGGGCTGACGCCCGAAGGGATAAGGGAGAAGGAATGAGGGATGAGAGAACGATAATGATACGCTCTGCGTCTCGGTTTATTCTCCGCGATTGTCGAAAAATGATCGCTATCGCGTCTTTTGAGGCAGATAAT
>JAFRTA010000213.1 GCA_017427315.1 Clostridia bacterium | reverse complement strand
GCAGTATACCTATACGTTCACCGGCTGGGACCGTCCGCTCGCGGCGGTGACGGGCGACGAGGAGTATACCGCGCGGTTTGACGCGAGCGTCAACAGCTATACCGTGTTGTTCAAAAACGACGACGGCTCCGTGCTTGAGACGAAGAGCGTTCCCTACGGCGAAACGCCCGCCTACACCGGCGACGAGCCCGTGAAAGCGGCGACGGCGCAGTATACCTATACGTTCACCGGCTGGGACCGTCCGCTCGCGGCGGTGACGGGCGACGAGGAGTATACCGCGCGGTTTGACGCGAGCGTCAACAGCTATACCGTGTTGTTCAAAAACGCGGACGGCGGCGTGCTCGAACGGCAGAGCGTCGAATACGACACGACGCCGGTCTACGGCGGCGTTACGCCGACTAAATCGCCGACGATCAATCAGGTCTTCGCTTTTTCCGGCTGGAACGCGCCGATCGTCCCCGTGACGGGCGACGCGGAGTATACGGCTGTATTTTCTGCGGCGGACCGGGTCTGGGAGTATGATACCTATACCGACGTCGCCTACGGGACCGCGAGCTCCTCGCAGAAAATGGACATTTGCGTCCCGCGGGGAATCGGCGCTTATGACAACGTCGGTTATCTGTTTTACGTGCATTCCGGCGCGTGGACCGGCGGCACGAGAGCCGAGGCGTATTCACTCTGCACCGAGTACGCGGCGAAGGGCTACGTGACCTCGACGATGGATTACCGTCTGCTGGGTGAGAACAGCACGATCAGCGCCCACACGATGATCAACGATATCTACGACGCGATGACGAAAGCCAAGTCGCTGCTTGACGGCGCCGGGGTACACGTCGGCAAGGTCGTGATGTACGGCTATTCCGCAGGCGCGCATCTCGCGATGCTCTATACGACGACGCAGAGCGCGAATTCGCCTTATCCGATCGCGTTCGCCGTCGACAGGGCAGGTCCCGCGGATATGGATATCGCGAAGTGGACGCATCTGATGCAGAGCTATAACATGGGCTTCAATACCACGGAGCTCAAAGAGTATATCGGTCAGCTCGCAGGAAACAAATCCGCGTTCACGGGCGTCACCGACCAGCAGCTTCTGCTCGAGCCCTATCAGAACTATCTGCGCGGCTTTACGGACGTGATCTCCCCCGCAAAGCACGTCAGCGCGTCCACGCCGCCCGCGATCCTCTGCTACGGCGGCAAAGAGGTGCTCGTTCTGACCGATCAGCGCGACGCGATCGCGAACGCCTACCGGAACGCCGGCGCTGCGTACACCCTGATCGAATATCCGAATTCCTATCACGGTCTGGAATCCGACCCGGCGAGCGAAGCGCAGTTCCGGCAGACGCTGAAGCAGTATTTCACAACGTATATCGGTTACTGATACGGACTTCATCCATACCGGTCCCGCCGGTATGGATGAAATTCTGTCCGCATGAGTTTCATAACAGGGAGAAGAATGACGATGCGCAAAAAAGAAACGCCCGCGCCGGAGGCGACGCGGGATGCGGGATTTTATTCGCACGAGCTGGAGCTCGAGCTGATCCAGGCGCGGGACGAGGGGACCGACCTGCGGGAATATGAAGACCTGATCCGCGCGGTCGCGGCGCTGCCGCCGGGGGAGATCAAAGAAAAGTTCGCCGATACGGTCTGGGAGCTGATCCTTTCGGCGCGGAAGATCCGGGGATACGCATATAAAGAGCCCTCCGACCTCGGTGGGATCCTCCCGCTCTGCGGCGGCGGATATACGGACCGCGCGCCGGACGGGACGCTGAAGGACCGTATCCGCGGAGCGTGGTACGGCAGGATCGCCGGATGCCTGCTCGGTAAGCCGCTCGAGGGGATCAAGACGGACGAGTTGGTCCCTCTTTTGAAGGAGACGGGGAATTGGCCTTTGTCGCGTTACCCGCTGAACGCGGAAATGACCGACGGCGTCGCGGGGAAATACCGCTTCCGCCTGCAGGGAAAATGCTTTGCCGATACTATTGCCTGCGCCCCCGCCGACGACGACACGAATTATACGGTCATGGCGCAGATGATCGTCGAACAATACGGAAGAGGGTTCACGCCCGAAAACGTTATCGGATCGTGGGTCGCGCTGCAGCCGCGGAATGCCTATTTTACCGCCGAGCGCGCCGCGTATCTGAATTATCTGCGCGGTTACCGGCCGCCCGACACGGCGACGTACCGGAACCATTACCGCGAGTGGATCGGCGCGCAGATCCGCGGGGATTATTACGGTTATATCAACCCCGGCAGGCCGGATCTCGCGGCGGAGATGGCCTGGAGGGACGCTTCGGTCTCTCACGTCAAGAACGGGATCTACGGCGAGATGTTCGTCGCCGCGACGCTCGCGCGCGCCGCGGTGTCGGACGGCGCCCGGGACGCCGTTCTCTGCGGGATGAGCTATATCCCGAAGACCTCGCGGCTGTACGACCGGCTGTCATACGTGTTGAACGCGTACCGGACGGGCGTCCCCGCGGAGGACGTATATGCGCAGATCCACAGGGAATTCGACGAGCATACCGGCTACGGCTGGTGCCATACGATCTCCAACGCGATGGTCGTGGCCGCCTCGCTGCTTTACGGCGGGGGAGACTACGGTAGATCGGTCTGCCTTGCGGTGCAGACGGGCTTCGATACCGACTGCAACGGCGCGACGGTCGGCTCCGTCCTCGGGATGCTGCTCGGCTTCGGCGGGATCGGCGAGGCGTGGACGAAGCCCCTGAACGGAACGCTTGAAACGAGCGTCGTCGGCGTCGGTACGGTCGGCATCGATTCTCTGGTTGAAAAGACAGTCGCGCATGCGGCAGCGCTTCGGGCATGACGGGCGTCAAACCGATCAGGGGAAGGAAAGTCGGATTCGACTCTCCTTCCCCTGATCGGCTTTTTGTTATACCGTTTATATGATGGATAAAACCCCGTTCGGAAGCTTTCACCGCAGGGCGAACAGCCTGCCCAGAAGATCAAGCAGCTTTCGGAAGAGGTCGCCGGCCCGGTAAAGGAAGCTGCCGGTATCGGCGTCGTAGCCCGGCAGCGTCACATCGTTGTCCGCCGGGGCCCTGTCCACCGTCAGCCCGGTCAGGATCAGGTCGAACGCCTTGCGCGTAAAGATATTGTCGATCCCTTTCAGCCCGAGGACGGCGATGACGCGCGAATTCAGCAGCGCGCGCACGGCGGGGCTTTCCTGCGAGGCTTTTGTCGCGAACAGGGCGTATGCGGCGTCAAGCACGAGTTTTCCCTCGGGGCTGCTGCCGCCCAGATCCTCGTCGCCGCGGACCATCGCCGCCCAGAATTCGCTGAGCAGCTCGCCGACGGTCTCATAGTCGCTCTTCGGCAGCTCGTAGCCGAGCTCCTTCGCCATCGCTTCCGCCGTCTCGCCTTCGCCGTAAAGCGGGATTATCACATCGGGCATGATGCGCTTTATCGCTTTCGCGCCGACGGAATCCGGCGCAAAGCCGAGCATGTCGATCAGATAGTCCGGATCGACGAACCTGCCGATATAGTCCCCGGACAGAGAATCGGTCTGGCAGCCCTTCGCGTATTTCACCGGGTCGTTCGCGATCATCTCTTTCTGTTCGTCGCTGTAGCCGGAAACGATATCCGTCACGTCGAGAGCGTCGATCGTACGGCTCTTGAGAGCGATCTCATCGCCGTTGAAGCGTACCTCTCTGTAGCGCAGCGGATAGGTGGGCAGCGAGAACGTCGTCACGTCGTAGATCTTGTTTCTGCCCTGATATTCCGCGATATCTCCCCAGTGCAGGTGCCCGGTGAACGTGACGCGGATGTTCCACTCGGCGAATTTTCTGCAGACCTCTTTATAGTTGTCGATGATGTAGAAATCGTCGATCTTTTGTTCCAGCAGAAAATGCTCCATGATATGATGGTGCATCATGGCGATCAGCTTCGCGCCGTCCGCCTGCGCCTGCTTCACCTGCGCTTCGATCCACGAAAGCAGATCTTCGCCGATCACGCCGCCGCCGTTGGCCTTGTTCGAGTTGATTCCCAGAAGACGGTAACCGTTTTTCAGCTCGGCGACGTAGGAGGACGTCGCCTCGTCGACCGCCAGCGCCCCGTCCCAGCCGAAGCGGGAGTAAATCCTGCGGAAACGCAGATGGTCGTCCGGATCGCCGCTCAGGTGGATATCGTGGTTGCCGGGCACGACGAAGACCTGTTTGCCGGTGCCGTCCTCAAAATCGGCGAGGATCCGCGCGCAGTCGTACGCGTCGTCGCTGCCGTATTCCGTCAGATCGCCGGTGATGAACACGAAGTCCGCGTCCGATTCCGCCGCGTCTTTCAGGAAACGGTCGAGGATCAGCGGCGAAAGGGCGGTCATCTGCCCCATATCCGCGCGGGGACGGTAGAACCCGTCGGGTTCCACGCTGCCGTAGTCGTGCCAGTGGGTGTCTGAGGTGACGAAGACCTTCATCCCGTCTTCCTCCGCGGCGTTCGCACAGACGGAGCAGGGGATGAAGACCGTCAATAACGAAAGCAGAACACAAAGCATTTTTTTCATGATACGGCCTCCTGTTTTTTTCTCCGTCCATTATACCAAAAACGACCGGCAGAAATCAAGCGTTGAATAAAAGAGATAACCGGAAAACAAAAAAGAGCTCCCTGCAAAACAGGGAGCCCGATGGTGCGGATGAAGGGACTTGAACCCATATGAAATTGCTTTCACTAGAACCTGAATCTAGCGCGTCTGCCAATTCCGCCACATCCGCAGAACAAAAGTGATTATAGCCTATTTTTCATCGGTTGTCAAGTCGTTGACGGCAGAATTTTTATTTTATGCGGATTTTTTCTCCGATTTTCTTTGTGAGCCGGTTTTTCCGTTCCGAGCGGCGGGCGGCGCCGCGGCTTCAGCCCTTGATGATCTTCAGCGCGGGACGGGGATCGTTGCACGTCATCACGGTCGCGCCGGTCGAGAGGGCGTATTTCACGGTCTCCTCGTCGTCGCAGCACCAGCACCAGGGCTGGAT
>JAFRTA010000212.1 GCA_017427315.1 Clostridia bacterium | reverse complement strand
GGGCTTATCTGAAAGTGTACGACAGCAGCGTGATCAATGAAGAAGAGGTCCGTGAGTGGGACAATGGTGATGTTTTTCGGCCACGACCACGTGAATTCTTATGAATTCAACTACAAGGGCGTTGATATCGTGAACACACCCGGCGTGGGCTTCCGCTCCTACAACAGCGAGGAAGAGGGCGTACGGATCATCACACTGGACGAAAACAAGCCGGATACCTACGAAACAGAGCTTGTTACCTATTTCGACCTGTTCGACAGAAACGACCCCGTGGCGCTGAATCTGTTCCTTTCCGATTCGAGCACGGTGCCCGATTCCGAGCATTTCGGGTATTTCATGAAATATATTTTCTCCGTGATCAAATTCGTACAGAATCGTATCAGCCGAAAATCATTTCAGCATTTACGATTTCTCTTGCCTCGGCGCTGATTCGGTTCATTTCGTGAACCCAGCGCATCTGGTCCTCCGCTTTCAGTCTTTCGTTCACGCCATCTCTCGATGCCCTTTCTTTTGCGAGCCGGGTGAACATATCCTCCGCTTGTGCGTTAACTTCAGCGAGGTAGGCGTTTATCTTGCCGTAGAGATAACGCTCAAGATACAGAGTTTTTATGTTCCCGGTTTTTTATGTTCCCGGATAAAGCGCAAATGCCGTTGGCTCCAGACTCCGATATGACATTCCGTATCGGGCTTGTCATCTTCCGTCAACTCACTCGGCGGCAGCACACCGTTTTTCATGATTCTGCCGGTTGGGTAATAATAATCGCCCTTCAGCTCGTATTCCCAGCCGGTGCGTTCGTCAATTATGTATTTCTCCATTTCATTTTCCCTCCGCGTTGTTGATGATTTTGAGAATCAGCACGTCTACGTCCTCTGTCGGTTTTCCCTGTGCAAGCAGCATATTCCGCCATTCAAAGTTCCAAAATTAGGGCAAACAATAATAAAATCACCTGTTCAAGAATTTAATCCTTTAGACAATTGGGCAATAGAAAGTGATAATTCTGTTAAGGGACTTGATTGGTGGAAGGCTCATAATACAATCAAGCATCACCGGTACCCTCACTTTTTCGATGCAAATTTTCAGAATTGCTATAATGCCGTTTCATCTCTCTATATTTTGGAACTATATGCTTCGACTTTTGTAATGGACGGAGATCCTGTATCTCAGATTTCAGGTAATCCATGTGCTTATTTTTCTTCTCAGTATTATTTTGATTTCATTTGGCCGGCACCCAAACAATTGCCGGATTTTGAAGCATAGAGTGCCAATTGATAATCGGATTCCAACAATTGGGGTGCATCTTCCTATCGGGTGAGGTGCAAAAAATCCCCCCCGGGGTGCATAACGCCAAAGGTGGGGTGCATCAGATCTCTGCCGGGGTGCAAAACTCCGAAGTGGGGTGCATTTCTATCAATATTTGCGTTCTTTTTCATCGCCCGGGAACCCTTGCTGCATAAGGGTTCCCGGGTTTTTCATTTTGCCGGAAAAATGAATTTTAGGGAATCGTTTTCGGCGAAATCGCCCTCCGATCAGGTCGGAAAGTGACTGCTGATCGCAAGCGCGGACGATACGTCGGAATCGTGATCCGGGTGCGTATAAATGTTGGCCGTGGTGCCGATGTCACTGTGACCGAGCCGCTGCTGGATCTCTTTCATCGCCACGCCGTTTGCGTTTAGCATTGATTTGTTTCATAATAATAGGAATATCGCAAGAAATCATTTCAAATAAACTACAAATCCTATTGACACCGTGTCAAAATTGTGTTATGATGCAATTGCTGACACGGTGTCAGTATGTGATCCGAACATGCGGAGGGCAATATGGCAACGAGAGAACCGGCGGCGGTCAGGGAAGAAGAGATCCTGAACGCCTGCGAAAAACTGTATCGGACGATGAATTTCAGAGACGTCACGATCAAAGAGATCGGTGCGGAGACCTCTTTTTCAAGGCCTTCGATCTATAACTATTTCCGGACGAAGGAAGAGATCTTCCTTCGGCTGTTCGAGCGGGAGTATCTGCTGTGGTGCGACGACCTTGCTGCGATCGCCGACGAAAAAATCCCTGCCGATGCGCTCCCCGAGAAGCTCGCGCGGTCTTTGGAAAAGCGGGAACTGATGCTCAAGCTCCTTGCGGTGAATCTCTACGACATGGAGGAAAACAGCCGGATCGAGCGGCTTGTCTCTTTCAAGAAGGCGTACGGAAAAAGCGTTGAATTGTTTGACGAAATCCTTAAAAAGGCTTTTCCGGCCAAAACGGATAAAGAGCGCAGACTCACGCTGTTGGCGGCGTTTCAGTTTCTGCACGGCGTATACCCCTACGCGCACGCGACGCCGAAGCAGATCGAAGCGATGGATACGGCAGGCGTACCGCACGAACCCAAAACCGTATACGAGCTTTCGCTCGTCGGACTTGAAATGATTTTAAAATAACGGAGGTAAATGAAAATGCTCGGTAATTTCAGCTACAAAAACGCAACGAAGCTCTACTTCGGAGAGGATTCTTTGAGCTATCTGAATGAGGAACTGCCCAGATACGGCAAAAACGTGGTGCTGATCTACGGCGGCGGTTCCATCAAAAAGAACGGCATTTACGACGACGTGCTCGCCATTCTCAAAGCCAACGGCAAGAACGTCGTCGAGGACGGGGGCGTGATGCCCAATCCCACCGCCGACAAGCTGCGCGAGGGCGTGAAGCTCGCCCGCGCCCACAACGCCGACCTGCTGCTGGCTGTGGGCGGCGGCTCCTGCTGCGATTATGCGAAGGCGGTCTCCGTCTCCGTACACTGCGATGAGGATCCGTGGGACAAATACTTCGCCCGCTTTGAGGAACCGGACTGTGAGATCGTCCCCGTTGGCTGCGTGCTGACCATGACGGGCACCGGCAGCGAGATGAACGGCGGCTCGGTCATCACCAACCACGACACCCATCAGAAGATCGGGCATGTGTTCGGGGATGAAGTCATGCCGAAGTTTGCGATCCTCAACCCGCGCTATACCATGAGCCTGCCCAAGCGCCAGATGGTCGCCGGGATCTACGATATTTTCAACCATATCTGCGAACAGTATTTCTCCGGCGAGGACGACAACGTCAGTGACGATCTTGCCGAGGCGCTGATGAAATCGGTGATCCGCAATTCGCTCGTTGCGATCGAAGATCCCGAAAACTACGAAGCGCGTTCCAACATCATGTGGGCGGCCACCTGGGCGCTGAATACCCTGATCTCCCGCGGCAAGACCACCGACTGGATGGTGCACATGCTGGGTCAGGCGGCGGGCGCATACACCGACGCCACCCACGGTATGACGCTCTCGGCGGTCTCCCTGCCGTATTACAGACACATCCTGCCATACGGTCTGCAGAAGTTCAGGAGATTCGCCATCGGGGTCTGGGGTGTGGACGCAGCCGGAAAGACCGATGAGGAGATCGCGAACGCGGGACTTCTCGCAATGGAGCAGTGGATGAGAAAGCTCGGCGTCGCCATGAGGCTCTCGGAGCTCGGCGCAACGGAGGACATGATCGAAGGTATCGCCGACGCGACGATCATCCTGAAGGGCGGCTACAAAGTGCTTGACCGTGCGGAAGTGATCGAAATATTGAGGAAAAGTCTGTAAGGAGGAAACCACAATGAAAAAGATACTTGTCTCGTATTTCAGCGCGAGCGGCGTTACTGCGAAGGTCGCCGATAAAATGGCAAAGGCGGCGGGAGCGGATCTGTTTGAGATCGCGCCGGCGCAGCCCTACACGAAAGCGGACCTGAACTGGATGGACAAACAGAGCCGCAGTTCGGTCGAAATGAAAGACAGAAGCTGCCGCCCCGCAATGGCGGCAAAGCCGGACGTTTCCGCTTACGACGTGATCCTCGTCGGCTTTCCGGTATGGTGGTACCGCGAGCCGTCGATCATCGACACGTTTATGGAAAGCGCGGATTTCACCGGTAAGACCGTCGTTCCGTTCTGCACGTCGGGCGGAAGCGGTCTCGGCGATTCGGCGAAGAACATGCAGGCGCTCGCGCCCGGCGCAAAGGTGCGTGACGGAAAACGGTTTTCCGCTTCCGCTTCTTCGGACGAGCTGAAAAAGTGGGCAGAGCAGTTTTGAGAAGAAAGAATGGAAAGAATATGAAAAAGATCATTACGGTAATCACGTTAATCGCTGTACTTGTGATGATACTCGCTGCCTGCGGTCAGCAGTCCACGAATACAAACGGGGAAAACAACAAAGAGACTGTTGCGCCGACCGACGCCTCCGCGCAAACCGATGAGACCGAGCCGGACGATCCGACCGCAGCCGATCCGACGCAGCCCGCAGGAAGCGAAAAAGACGTTCTGGTCGTCTTCTTCTCCGCCACCGGCACGACAAAAGCCGTCGCCGAACGCATCGCGGCGTACACGGGCGGCGATCTCTATGAGATCAAGGCGGCGCGGGAATATACCGACGCCGACCTCAACTGGCACGACAGCGGCAGCCGCACGACGATCGAGCAGAACGATAAAAGCGCCCGCCCGGAGATCGGCAGCGAAGATCTGTCCCTTGACGGTTACAAAACGGTATTCATCGGCTATCCGATCTGGTGGGGCGAGGAACCCCGCATCCTTGATACCTTCGTTGAGAAATACGATTTCACCGGCCTCACCTGTATCCCCTTCTGTACCTCCGGGGGCAGCGGCGTGGGCAGAAGCGACAAAAACCTTGCGGACCACGCGGGATCGGGCAACTGGGAAAGCGGAAAACTGCTGAACCGCGTCTCCGACGCAGACCTGCAAAGCTGGGTCGACAGCGTAAGGTAATATGAAAGCCAGGCAAATCATCAAATACGCCGTCGATACCGTCATGACGCTGACGCTCCTTTGTCTGACGGCGTATCAGGTCACGGGCGAGGCGCTGCACGAGTGGATCGGGATCGGCATGACGGCGGTGCTCATCGTCCACCATATTCTCAATGCAAAATGGTACGGTGCGTTGTTCAAGGGGAAATACAACACGTACCGGATCATCTCGACGGTAACGAATACGCTTTTGCTCGCTTCGATCGCGCTGACCGCCTTCTGCGGCATGAGCATGAGCGCCAACGCCGTTCCGTTCCTCTACGGCATGGCGAATGCTGTCTTTGCGAGAACGGCGCATCTCGCAATGTCCTATTGGTCCTTCATTCTGATGGGCTTCCACCTCGGGCTGCATCTGCCGGCGATCACCGCAAAGGTCAGGCCGAAAATAGCCGTGAAGATCGTATGCACGGCGGCGTTTACGGCGCTCGCAGGCGTCGGGCTGTGGCTGTTCATCAAAAACGGGATCCCCGGTTATCTCTTCTTCCGCACACACTTCGCGTTTTTCGATTACGGCAAAGCGGCTGCGCTCATTTTTCTTGAAAACCTCGCCGAAATGTTCTTCTTCGTCTTCCTCGGCGCGAACGCCGTGCGCTTTATACGCTCGCTGAACAGAAAAAAGAAATCCAAATAATATCAAATATACGGAGGCAACAACTATGGCAAATATCCTGATCCTGAACGGCTCGCCGAGAAAGAACGGCGCGACCGCTTCGCTCGCAAAGGCGCTCATCGACGGCGCAAAGGAAAACGGAAACGAGATCAAAGAACCCCGTCATAGGAAATGACCGAATAAGCAAACTTTTCTTTGTTGATATCGCCGAGACGGCTGATGTCGACCCCGACAGAGGGATCCTCATTCCCCGAGGCGTTCTTATATACTTTTGCTTTACACTTATCATTATAGGACGTATAACCGACCGCGACGATATCGTCATAACCGTTGTTGTCGATATCGCCGGACGTGATCGCGCCCATGTGCATCACATCATAGGAATACGTGACCGAGTCGGCATCCTCTGCTGTTTTGGTATTTTTGCTGTACATAAACTCCGTTTTTTTGACGGACCAGGAGGAACTGCCGCGGTTCATGACGGAAACCGACGTCACGTAGCGTTCGAAGAACGTACTATTTTTTGTGAGCCCGCTTGCGGTGCTGCTGGAATCGTTGTGGCCGTCCAAAGACGGGTTGCCGAAGCCGGTGGAAATGGCGAGATTGTCAACGCCGTCTCCGTCAAAATCACCGACGGCAAAGCTGACCGTGGGCTTGAATTCCCAATGGGATTGCAAGTTGTTTGTCCCCGTAAGCAGGTCCTCGGACTTCGGTCTTAACGTTTTGACGTTCGTCAGTACGCTCGCGCTGATGGCGGAGCCGTTAAAGCTCAGCTCCCAGATATTATGGGAATCGCTCGGGCAGTACGCTACAAGGGTATCTATGCCGTCATCGTTAAAATCGCCCGCCGCAATGTCAAAATAGGCGGAGCCGAGATAATAATCGAGATCGACGTCCCGCGTCCAGGAGGAACTGTCAAGATCGTAAGCATACGATGGCTGACCTTCCGCTTTCAGGTTCTGTACGACGACGTAGGTATGATACGTCCAGGTACCGTTCAATTTGTAATTGGAATACCCGATAAAGGCGATATGGTCTTTTTTGCCGCTTCCGGTCGGGTCGAAGCCGACGGATTGCACGTAGCTCAGCCGCATATCCTTCTGCGCACCGACATTCACGGTCGTCGGCGATCCCGTTCTTTATCTGATACGCCGCCAGCGCCGAGAGGTTGGCGATCACCGTCAGGGGCGTTTTCAACTCGTGGCTCAGGTCGGCAAGAAACGTATCGCGGATATTGCCCAGCTTTACCATCGTCGCGTTGGTCTGCAGCAGCTCCTCCTCCCGCAGCTTCGCCTCGTCCAGCATACGCTGTGTGTCTTTGTAGTCCAGCGCCAGCGCGACAGTGTTGATGAAGACGAATACGACGAGGCCGGTTTCGGTTTTGATCGCGTTGCCCGTTTTGCCGGAAAGCCCCATCAGCTCCACCAGCGAGAACAGGAAAACGACCGCGATACCGAACAGGACCAGCTTTTTGTAGTTCTCCGATGCGGGGAGCCTGTTCCGAAATGCGAGCGCGAGGTTTATCATCAGCAGGAAGATCAGCAGCACCAGCAAATACGTGCCCGCGTCGCTGATCCGCGTATAGATAACGGAAGGCAGCAGCAGAAACAGCGCGATACAAACAGAAGCGTAAGCGTAATAGACGCGCTTGAGGATCTTATTCAGGCAGCCCTCGAAAACGGCGTCCGTAAACGCCACGGCAAAGATCGCGACGAGGAGCTTGGAGCAATACTCGACCTTGTGGCTGACATACCAGCTGATATGGTCGATCAAAATGGGAGTCAGAAACGGCGTGGCGTAATTGACCGCGCCCGCAAAGCACAGCAGCACCATGAACAGATACCGGCGCTTGCGGTCGAAGAACAGATACATGCCGAGGTTCATCAGCCCCGCGGTAAGAAGGCCGACCACGATCACGGCCCTGCCGATATGGAACAACCTGACGTAGCGGTCCATATCCCGCGCCGGGCCGATCATCACGGCGGTATTGTAATGCTTATGATGATTGAAATTCGCCTGCTGGATGACGATCTCCGTTTTATCGCTCGCGGCGGTGAAATATCCGGCGGGCTTTCGGAGGTCGGCACGAAAGCGTCGGGGTCGTCCGTCACTTTGCCCGTCGCGGCGATCGGAACGCCGTCCGCGTACACGTTCATGGCGTAGTCGGACTTTGAGCTGAAAAAGCCGTAGGCTTCTCCCGGCGTCGTATTGACAAAGAAACGGCAGGTCAGATAATGCTCGTAATCGGGCTTTTCGCCGACAGCCTCCTGCTTGCCCAGTGCGAAATCACCGGGACCGTACAGCCGGTCGTTGTAGATCTCGGCGCGTTTCAGCTCCACAAGGCATACGCCGTCGCAGGGCGTCGTTTCAAACGCCTCCGGGGAAAGGATCCTGTGCTTGATCACGCCGTCGGTCAGCACGAAGACCGAACCGAAAACGACCGTGATGATCAGCGCGTATATGATTTCGGATACAATCGTTTTTTTTCAACACGTCACACCGCCGGACCAAATGTTTTCTGTCAGTTTACGCTATTTCATTGTACACTGTTTTTTTCCGAAAAACAATAGAAGCAGGAACAATAAAACCGCTTTAAAAAAGCATCCGTTCCGACAAAGGGAGGATTGCGATCGTCTCCCGCCTGTCAGACAAGACGCATTCTTCCGCCGTGCGGGGCGCGAAAAAAACCGTCCGGCGGCGCATAACGCGAAAGGTTGGGTGCGTCAAAATATCCGCCGGGCGTGTTTCTGTCGGCATATACGTTCTTTGCCGTTTCGAGCGTTCATAAGGGATTCCGCTCATGAACCCCGATCGCTCTTCGCGGGCAAGGTTTTTTCACAGATCGGCCGGGGTCGTCCGAGCCCGGTTTTTTTCTTATCCCGCCGTTATGACGCCGCTTCCGCCGCGTCCGGCTGCGGTTCCACGGTGATATATCTTCTCGCCGCGCCCTGACGGGTATCTCTCTCGTAATCCTCCTGCGGGACAACATCCGGGAAATCAGGCGTCCGACGAAGCGGAGATCAATCACGAACCGGACTTTTGCAGCACAATTATCAAAATGTCGCCGTTTCTTCCGGAGAGATCCGTTCCTGTCGAGATCCCGTTTTGCAGACCGCGCAAAAAAGATCCGAACGGATTCGCCCAAAGGCAGACGGTTCGGATCTTTTTCGTTTATGCTTTTATTCGGTTCTTCGATCCGCAAAGGATCCGGGCGGGACGGACCGGGAAAGACATCCGGGGCCGTCCGCGGCAGCGGGAACGGCCGGCGGGTCAAAGGTCCTCCGCAGAAACGCCTTTCGCGGCGAAAAGCATTTTATGCGGCTCCCTCGGGTCGTATATAATGTGGTCGAACGGGTATTTCCTGCCGAAGCTGCCCAGCACGGTTTGGCGGATTTTTGCCTCGCGGGGCGCGGCTCCGTCCGTTTCGATGCCGATGCGGTAGTTCCCGTCCGTCGGGACGGTGAAGCCGAGACGGTTCGCCATACCCTCGCCGGGGAGGATCTCCCGCCGGGCGATGAGGTTATCGTTTTCGTCCCTGACGAAAAGATACGTCCCTTCGGTCGCGTCGGCGCGCGCCCAGAACTCCGCGGGGCGCCCCGCCTCAATAAAAATTCCCTGCCAGACGGCGGACCTGCCTCCCTCGGAGCGGAGGGCGCAATACGGCTCTTCCGCGCCGCGGATGAATCGGACGTCTCCCTCGGTCATCCAGAAGCACCTGCCGTCCCGGAACTCCGTGTTTTTCAGCTCCGTCATGCACGGGAACCCCTTGAGGCCGGAGATGTGCGTTTCGAAGAAATTGCGCTCGATCGCGTCGATCACGTTGTTTTCGAACCGCATATCCGTCACGGGCGGATGCCCCTGCCGGACGGTGTAAGGGTCGTAATTCCAGTTTCCCAGCGTCACGAAATGATTGTCGTGGACGTACACGTTCCGCACCTCGATCTTCTCCTGCTCCGGGCAGTCGATGCCCCAGAGGATCATGCCGAACGCCTTGCAGTGGTTGGAGCGCAGGTCGTTGTGGTCGATCTCGATGTTCTCGCTCGCCTGCGGCTCGTCGGAGTTCCACCACTCGCTTCTTCGCGGATCCCGGTAGGAAGAGAAAATATACACGCTGTCGTCGCCGGTATGCATTTTGCACCCTGTGACGCGCATATCCCGGCAGTTCATCATGCAGACGCCGTCGCCGTTGCCGAAGGACCATTCGTCGATCGTCAGGTTTTTGAACAGCCCGCCGGAGCAGGAAAATGGCATGATCGCGTAACTGTGGAAATTCGTGATATGCACATCTTCCACGGTGAAATCCCGGCAGCGGAAGAAGCCGATCGGGCAGAGCTTCATGCAGTCGTCGCCGGAGGCGCAGTCCATCATGCGGATCACGCCCTTGCCGCGGATCGCGAAATCACGGCTGCCTTCCGGCGCGTAGAGGAACGGATAGTTATGGTACCAGTTGTGGCTCCATTTGATCTCCGGGCTGAAATTATGCCCCTTCTTCGGCACGTAGGGCACGTAATCGAAGCAATCCGGCGACGTGGACGCGGGTTTGACGTAGGCGTTCTCGTCGCCGGTCTGCTGCAGCACCGCGTTTTCGCCGAGCAGCAGCGTAACGCCGCTGCGAAGCACCAGCGAGGCCGTGACGTAGGTTTTGTTGCCGGGCAGAAAGACCGTGCCGCCGCCGGCGCGCGCCGCGGCGTCGATGGCGCGCTGGATTTCTTCTCTGCAGTTTCGTGACGTTGTCGTTACGGTGATTTCCATGGTTTGCTCCTTCCCGATACCGCCGGGGGCTCCGAAAGCGTTCCCGGCTGTCTTTCAAGCTTTGCAATATTGTATCATCTGACGGGTGAACAGTCAAGTTGTTTGCCCGGTTTTCCGGTCGTTCTCTCCCTGTTTGCGGCGTATGCGCTTGCCGCGTCCGGCCGTCGGGAACGATTCTGAATTCCGCGGTGCTTTCGCCGCGCCGTGTTCTCAACGGAAAATCCGAACCGAGTCTTCCGGCAGGAAGACGGGTTCGGATTTTAAGGCAAAATATTTTTCGACGGCGCGCGGTCCGCAAAGGGGCAAAACGGACGCCGCCGCGCGGGATCACTTCTTCGTGACGCCGTCGCCGTAAATGGTGGACCAGTCGTTTTTCATGGAGATCGGCAGCCAGTCGTATTCCGCGCACAGATCGAACATCTTCTGCGCTTTTTCCTCGCTGCCGTTTTCACGCACGGTGTCGTCGCAGCAAAGCATGAACGCCAGACTGCGGTAAGGATTGCCGCTGGTCACGTATTCCGCCATACTGGCGTCGCCCGTGGAGTTGCCGAAAGAAAGAACGGGCTGCTGGCCGATTTCCTGCATAATAACGGAAACCTTGTTCATCTTCAGGTTCTTTACGAGGAATTCGCCGCTGAGCACCAGCTCGTCGTCATCGTCGTAAACGTAGTCAAGCCCGTCCGTATCGCCCTGGTCTTTCGCCACGAGCGTCTCGTCGGAGCCGATAATCTGGCGGGGCGGAAGGTTCAGCGGGGAACCGTTTACGATTCCGCGCACGATAAAGCGGTCGGTCCCGCTGACCACGTAAACGGTAAAGCCGTATGCCTGCAGGCAGTCCACGACCTCCAGCATCGGGCGGTACCAGCCCTCGCCCCGCAGCATTCCGTCGTAGCTCGGCATGGGAAGTTTTTTGAATTCCTGAATGTATTCGTTGAATTCTGCGATGGTCATGCCGGCGAAGGAGGATGCGATTGCCTTGCCGTGGTCTACCTCGAGCCCGTCGAATTTCGCACCGGTCTCGTTCTGCTGCACAATCTTGTTCGCGACCTCTTTTTCAAAATCGGACGCTTTTTCTTTGTATTCCGGGTCCTCCAGCACGCGGTAGACGAGCAGGGTATAGTCGAAATAATTGGGGTCGGTTTCACAGAACAGCGTGCCGTCCAAATCGAAGACCGCAATACGGTCCCGTGCGGGAATGAAATCTGCGCCGGACTCGTCGGTGACGGCATTCAGATATTCGGCCAGCGCTTTCCGGGCTGCGGCGTCGGCGGTCCACAGAGAGAGCATTTCGTCCGCGGATTTGACATCCTGCGTTTCCGGGGTCGGAGCGGTCGTCTGCGTTTCCGTTTCGCTCTTCCCGGCGCAGCCGCCGAAGAGCAGCAATACCAGAAAAAGCGCGAGTAAAAGGCTTATTGATCTTTTCATAGCGCAAGGTCCTCTTTTCTTTATTTTTAAATATCTTAACATAAAATCGGCGGAAAATGCAAGATAAAAATACGCCTGCACGCAAAATACGGCGCCGTCCCTTTCGGCGGTCATTCCGAAAAGACTTCGAAGGCGAACACACCGCACGCTTCGGCGCCCCAGGTCTCCATCGTCGTCAGACGCACCGCGCGGTATTCGCCGCGTATGGGAAATACGCGCAGCCGCAGATAGTTGTTCCGCTCGTCCGCGAGCGTTTCCGTTTTGCCGTCTTCCCGAACGCCCTCCAGACGGAAGGCGCGCGTCATCGTTGCCGGGACGCGCGCGTCCGGCCAGCCGAGCGGGCGGTTGTGCAGCATGTTCCGGTTGCGGCTGCGTTCGGGCTCGGGCAGCGTTTCACGGTCGAGGTCGCTGTCGAACACGAGACGGACGCGCGAAACATACCTGACTTCGCCGAAACGATACTCCGCGGCCCCGCCTTTGGGGATCAGAACGCGGTTGCTCCCGCCGCCGAGCGGACGGTCGACGCCGCTGCGCAGGTTCTCCGCGTCCGGCGACGGACATACGAGCTTCGCCTGCATCGTAAGCGCCGGGAGCGCGCGCCGGTAACCGGGCAGGTAACAGTCGTCTTCTGAGAGCGCGTCCTGCAGCTCCCGCAGATGCTTCCGGTATACGCCGCGCGGCGTTTCGCCGTATTTCACCGCAATCGCAGCAGCCGTTCCCACAGCCTGTCCGAGCAGGGCGCATGTCGCCATGACCCGCGAGGAGCTCATCGCCGTATGCGTTACGGAAATATTCCGTCCCGCAAACATCAGGTTTTCCACGTTCACGGAGTAAAGGCAGCGGTACGGGATTCCGTAGGGCGACGGCGCAGGATGGAATACCGTCGGCGCGCCTTCGGAGCGGAAGCCCGCGGGGTCGTGGTCGTCCATCGGCCAGCCGCCGTAGGCGACCGTGTCGTCGAATTTCCCGCCGGAGCGCACGTCGTTCTGCGTCAGGATATAATCGCCGACGCAGCGGCGGCTTTCACGCTTCCCGGGCAGGATGCCGACCCAGTCGAGCCGCCAGAATTTGTTTTTCTCGCGGTTTTCCGGCGCGTTTTTCACGAAATCCCAAACGCCGTAGACGACGCGCAGAAGCTCGTCGCGCGTTTTTTCCGCGTCGGCGATCGCGTCGTCCTCTCCGCCGAGCTCAAGATACCAGAAATTTTCGTTCACGTCGCTCATATCCGGCACGCGATGGGGAAGGTCCTCTTTTGTATAGCGGTACGCCCACGGCGGCGGCGTAAACGCGCTTGGACGCGTATCCTCACGCGCCTGCAGCATGCAGCTCATGCCCATCGTTTTGCGGTCGGCGGTCTCGGGGGCGATATCCTCGCCGAATTCGTTTCCCGCTTCGCGCCCGAAGCGGTATTCCGCGCCGGAAAGAGCCGCGAGCACGCTGTCGCCCGAGCAGTCTGCGAAAATCGCCGCGCGCACCGAATGGAAGGTCTGGGTCGTCGTCTGCCAACCCTTGACCCATTCGATGCGGCCGCCGCGTACCCCGCAGTCGAAACAGGAGCAGTTCAGAAGCAGCTCCACGCCCGGCTGATACGCCGCCGCGGCGTAAAGGACGCCGTCCCATACGGAATAATTGTAATCGGGGTTGCGGTAATAATTCTCGAGCATCAGCTCCTCGAGGATCCCCGTTTCGCGGTTT
>JAFRTA010000211.1 GCA_017427315.1 Clostridia bacterium | reverse complement strand
CGTGTTCGCCAATTTCCCGCCCATGTTCAACTGCGACGGGAAGATCTACTGCGAGGTGCCCTTCGGCACCATGGCGCGGGAAATGCCGGGGATCACCGAGAACCTGGGCATTACCGACGAGTGGCCGAGCCTGGGCTTCGCCGGTCTTTCAAACGGCAAATACAGCATGGCGGTGCTCAAGGGCGGTCTGCCTGCCACCCGCCTGCACGACGGCGCGCTGCAGATCAGCCTGCTGCGCTCCTTTGAATACGATAACCCCACCTATCGGGGCACGACGGAAAGAGCCCGTCACGTTTCCGAATACGCCGTCGCCGCATGGCGCGGCGCTTTCGCCGACGGGGACGCGCAGTCGCTGGCGGCAAAGTTCAACCAGTTCGGCCGCACGCTGGAGCTCTCCCGCGACGGGATGCTGCCGCTGACCGGCGAACAGCCTTTAAACAGAGCGAACGAATGCGGCTGCCTGTTCCCCGCGCTTGCGGAAATGCCGAAAAATCTCGGCTTCAGCGCCTTCAAGCGCGCCGAGGACGGCGACGGCTTCGTGCTGCGACTCTGGGAGAGCGCCGGCAAAGAGACTGCGCTGAAACTTGACGGCGTAACGCTTCTGCGCTGCAACACCCTCGAGGAACCGCAGGCGGACGAGTGGGTAACGGAATATACCTTCCGCCCGTTCGAGATCGCCACGTTCCGGTGTCAATTCTGATTTATGCGCTGCGCGCATAAATCAGAATTGATACGCCGGCGCATCGACGTAATAAAAGGAAACCGTCTCGTACTCGTCCGAGTATGGGGCGTTTTTTTCGTCCTCTGCTTCCGCGAAGAAATAAAACCGGCAGCAGGGAACGCCGTATCGCCCGTCCGCCGTCGCCGCCGTCACGAATCTGCCGCCGACGAAACGGATCCCTCCGAATCCCGCGTCTTTCATTTCCTTCACCGCAGCCTGCAGCGCTTCGTTCAGATCCTCCGCGGGGAACGCGTCCGTCACCGCCGATTCTTCCCCCGGGAAATACGCCGTCAGTACGCCGCCGGCGTACCGGATCGACACTCCGGAATCGGACAGATCCCCCTGCTCCCGATCGTAGAAGCCGTACGCCGGTGCAGGCGTGTCGCGCAGCGGCGATACGCCCACATCCGTAAAGCCGCAGAGTCCGACCAGAGCGGCAAAGAACGGGTCTTCCGCCAGCGCCTCCGCGCTTTCATAAGCTCCGTTCAGACGGATCGCAAGTCTCGTCGCCGAGCAGCAGACGACGGTCCCGCGGACATTCGCCTGAATATAAAACACGGGGTTTCCGTCCGCCGCGGTACGGTCCCGGACCTCGAAATACGTATTATCCGGCATGGAACCGCCCGCCGCGGGCAACAGCGCGGGATAGGATGCGCAGAAGCCGTCCGGAGCGTCGGTTTCCGTCAGCATATCGCCCGTCACCGAAAGACGTCCGAGAAAGGCAAAGAACCGCTCCCGCGTCTTTTTTTGATACGCTTCGTCCGGATTCTCAAGCGCGTAACCCGCAAACGAATATCCGAACGGATATTCCCGCACCTTCGGGAGCTCTTTTTCAGCCTCGGAGACCGAAAAGAAAAACCGGACGTCGTCGCGAAGCTCCTCCGCAGACGACAGAAAGAAAACCTCTTCTCGCGGATAATCGCCGCAGCCGGACGCGCCGGACAGGATCAGCCCGGTTCTGTCCGGGACATCCGCGGCTTCGTCCGCAAGCTCGTCGAGAACCGCGCCGACGGCGAGATCTTCGGCCGGGGCATTCCGAAGCAGAACCGGCAGAAGAAGCGCCGCGGCAGCCGCGACAGCCGCAAGCGCTCCGCCGAGGACCGCCGCGCGTTTCCCGGCGAGTTTCCTGCGCCCCGCGCGGATCGCGTTTTGTTCGATCGCGGTGAAATCCGGCGTCAGATCGCTTGCCGAAGCGTACAGGGTTTTCTCCGTCATTTTGAATCCTCCCCGTCCGTATAGATCTTGCGCAGGTTTTTCAGCGTTCTGTAAAGCTTCGCTTTGACCCAGCTCTCTTTCCTGCCCGTCAGCGCCGCAATCTCGGCGAGCGTCAACCCCCGGTTATAATAAAAATAAAAAATCCTCTGCGTGTCGAAATCGCGGCTTCGCAGATTCGCCCTGACCGCCTCCGCCGCCGCGCGGGTGATCGCTTCGTTTTCCGTGTTTTCCGCCGCCGCGAGAAACGCCGTAATATCTTCGTCGTTTTCTTCATCGGACAATGCGGAAAACGGCGTCGGCCGCCGCGGAAGCTTTTTATAATAACGGGCGATCCGGTCCGCCGCCAGACGCAGGACGAACGCCTGCGGATCCCTGATATAATCCGCGTCTTTCGTGCGCAGGACGACGTAAAGCTCCGTGAATACGTCCTGCAAAAGGTCCCGCCCGTCTTCAACGGAAGCGCATTTGCCGAGGATATAACGCCAGACGCACTCGGCGGTCTGCGCGTAGATCCGACGGAAGTGCGCGTCGGCGTCCTCTTTTTTGTTGTTCACCCGGAGTCACCGCCTTTCTCTTCTAAAGCGTTCGTTTCCCGGAAAACAGTTGCATATTATAAATAAAAAAACGATCGCCGCGGCCAATGTCATTAAGTTAAAGACAAACCAAAGAATAAGAGTTTTCACAGAAATGTGGAGACTCTTTTTTTTGAAAAAAACGTG
>JAFRTA010000210.1 GCA_017427315.1 Clostridia bacterium | reverse complement strand
CGCAGTAATCGTAGCTTGTGACCGTCGGCTCGTAGATTTCATAATAATTTGCGCCGTTCATGAAACCGAAATTCGTTCCGCCGTGGAACATATAAAAGTTCAGCGAAGCGCCTTCTTCAAGCATTTCGCGGAACAAAGAGGCGACTTCCTGCGGATCTCTCGTATGATGATGCTCATACCAGTGATCGAACCAGCCGATCCAGTATTCGCCGCACATCTTCGGCTGATCCGCCCTGAAACGCTCCATCGCGGCGAAGTTATCCGCCGGGCGCGAACCGAAATTCACCACGCAGGGATACCCCGGGAGCGTACCGCCGGAAAGCATGGAATCCGTCGCGCCGTCGGAGGTGAACAGCAGACAGTCGATGCCGTTCTCATGATAAATGTCCGCTATGGCGCTCATATAGTCATGATCGTTCCCGTAGCTGCCGTATTCGTTTTCTATCTGCATCATGATAACGCCGCCGCCGTGAGATAAAAGATGCGGTTTCACGATCGGCAACAGACGGTCGTAATATCTTCTTACTTTCGATATGAAAGCATCGTCAAAACAGCGGAATTCCATATCGTGATAATTCAGAAGCCACGCCGGCAGGCCGCCCATATCCCATTCCGAGCAGATATAGGGACCCGGTCTCAATATCACGTTCAGACCGAGATTTTCCGCTTCGGTAAGATAGCCGTCTATATCGAGCATGCCGGAAAAATCGAATACGCCCTCTTTCGTCTCATGCAGATTCCAACAGGTATAGGTTTCAACGGTATTGAAACCGCACTGCTTTAATTTCAACAGACGGTCGTGCCAATATTCCGCCGGAATGCGGAAGTAATGCATCGCGCCGGAAATCACGGTATACGGTTTGCCGTCCGCAAGGAAACAATTCCGATCGTACGTAAATGTTTTCATCGTTTCACATCCATGGAGAAAGATAAAACAATTTTAATAGAATTCCCGATTTATGTCAATATATATCAAAAATGTTATGGAGAATCCGAAAAAAATATCTTTTTTGTCTTGACGGATTTGTTTCGAAAATATTATAATGAAAAAAACAGTTTGAGGTGTTATCCATGAAAAGAATACTCGCGCTTCTGCTCAGTCTGATTCTCGCCGTATCCTGCTTCGGCATATCAGTGTCCGCCGAAGGCTGCGACTGCGGAAATACGCCGGTCGTATTTATTCAGGGGATCAATTCCGCCGATCTGATTCTCGACCGGCGCACGGAAAACGAAAAAGTCGTCTTCCCGTTCGGCGCCGACGACGTAATCGATATTATCAAAGAAAATATCGGCGCGTTCTGGGATGCGCTTGACGGCGATGTCTCTCCTGAAAACGAGGCGATCATCATCGCCGCGGTCGAAGAGCTGCTCGACGGCATTTCCATGAACGACGACGGCACTTCCAAATACAACGTCGTGCGGGATTGGGCGCCGACAACGACCGACGTGCATAAAAGCGGCGGACGGTTCACATATGTTCCCGATTGGCGGCTCGATCCCATGCAGCATGCGGATGAGCTTAAAGCGTTCATCGATCATGTCAAATCTCTGACCGGCCACGATACGATACGGATCGTCGGTTTTTCTCAGGGCGCGATCATCCTGAACGCGTATCTTGCGACGTACGGCTACGATGGAATCGAATCGTGCGTATGGTACAGCGGCGCGATGAACGGACTTGAGCTGGTCGGTCAGCTCTGGACGGAGCAGATACACGTAGACGCCGGAGCGCTGATCGGTTTCCTGAACGAGTCGATCGGGAACAGCTTCGGGGATAATCTTCTTTCGCTTTTCACCGGCGCGCTTCTTGATGCGGGCGTCGTCGGCAACGTGCTGAAAATCACAAACAAGATCGCAGATACGATCGTAAACGATAAGGTGATCCGCGACTGCATCATGGGGACCGTCGGCAAAATGCCTTCGATGTGGG
>JAFRTA010000209.1 GCA_017427315.1 Clostridia bacterium | reverse complement strand
GGCGCGCATGTCGTCAATGAGTTTTTCAGTCTCGGCGGCGGGATCGGTCAGCCCCGAATACCAGTTGAATTCCCCGGCGAAGGTCGCGTTCTTGAAGAACCGCCAGCTCAACGACAGTCCCTCGAGACGGTGCGCCGCATCTTCGGTGAGTTCTTTCGCTTTCGCACCCGCCAGGATCGCGTCGAGCTTTCTGACGTTGATGCTTGACAGAGAAGTGTTGTTCACAAGGCTCACGCCGCCGTCGAAGCAGCTGTTGTGGCACGCGCGGAAGGTCTTCGGGTTGAAGCCCCTGACGTTCTTTTCGAAATAACGGATGAATTCAACGATGTCTTCGCCTGCGTCGCCGTAATACGCGGCGCAGAATTCTTTCATGTGCCGCTCGATATCCGTATCGGGATCCCAAAGGAGCTTGAGCACCAGATACGTGCGCAGCTCGTGGAACTCGCCCGGCTCGATCAGGTCTCCGCAGCCGTGGTCGAAGATCGCGGTCACGTTGCGGTCGCGGTAGTACCGATATCGCCCCTGCATCGCGGTGAGGTTGGGATAGAGCGCGTAGAAATACTGGAAATCGGTGCTGTATTCCCAAATATAAATACTGTCGGTCAGCTTCGCCCAGCCGGAGAGCGCCTTGTCGAATTTTGCGTTCGCCGGGCAGGAGGGATCGTCGAGCGCGTGCAGCGTGCAGGTCGAGATCGGGCACAGACGGATCACGATATCTTTGCCGACTTCAAGACCCGTCGGCGGCAGCAGCGAATTCTGATAAGCGAGCGTCTCAAATCGCGCGTCGGGATAATCTTTTCTGACCTCGGCTGCGACCCGGTTGACGAAATCGAGCATCGAGGCGGAGTCCGTGCCGCCGTGCGCCTTATTGAACGCGCGGCATTCTGCGCATTGGCAGAAATCCTGATTGTCGTTCTGCGAGACGCTTAAGATCGCGTTATACTGCGAGAAATAATCCTTCGCCCAGGCAACGGCGAGCGCGAAAACGTCGGCGTTGTGCAGGCAGGGCTGCCGGTTCATCTTATGCTCTCCGTTCTCATCGCAGCCGAAATATTCGGGATGCGCTTCGAACAGCGAGGCGGGAACGAACTGCTGCAGGGTATGCACGCTGCTGACGGAAAGCTCGTAGCGGCCGCCGCCGAGCTCTTCGGAAAGCCCCGCCATCACGCCGTGCAGCTTGTGCGCGACGCAGTAATCCGGGTACATCGTCGAGAACATCCAATAGGTCGTGCGCTGCCGGAAGCAGGGCTCGTAAAAATAATCGATTCCGGGGATCGCGAGCGGATCCCTTTCCGGAACGACGGTCAGCTCGCGGGTGAACCAGCGGCAGCCGAGCCAGTCTTCAAGGAAGGTATATACCGCGTAAAGCGCGCCGCGCGCAGCGCCCCCGGTAAGATACAGCTTTTCGCCGGAGGTGACGATGCGCACCGCGTCGTCGTCCATCCCGTCGCGGTCGATCGCGATCTCCGCGTCGCGGTTCGTTCTGCCGACGACGATCTCCTTTGCCGCGGGATCGGCGTCGTCCGTAACAATACCGAACGCCGCTCCGCAAATGCGTGCAAGATAATCCGCGAGCGTGTCTGCGGCGGTCCGCTCTGCGGGAGAAGCGTTCGCGCCGACAACGATGCGGTAATCCGTCGCACCGCCTGAGGCGAGAACGAGCTTCGCGTCCGCAGCGTGAACGGCCGAAGCGCATATGCCCGCCGTGAGCAGAAGGGCGAGAAAAACACAGAGCAGTTTTTTCATGCGGTTCACCTGATTCCTTTGCTGTTTTTTTTCGTATTTCCATATTAACATATTCCCGCCGGGAATGCAAGCGGAACGGAAAAAGACGGAAGGATTTTTGTTGACATATGATAATGTAAATATTATAATAAAACTGAATCATTATTGGCAAAGGCGGCGATCCCATGAAAAAACGGTCCTTTTGTTCCAGAATGACGGCGGTTTCCGCGCTTGCGGCGCTTCTGTTCGTTCTGCTGCCTGCCGTCGGCGCTTCCGCCGCGGCGGAAGGCGCGGCGCCCGACGCTTCCTCGCCGAAAGCGGCGCAGGCGGCGCTGTGGGCGTTTCTTTGCGGCGGGCTGATCAAGCTGGTTTTCGACGCGATCCGCGCGCGCTCCTTCGGCGGAATCCGCGCGGCGTTCGGCGTGCTGCTGTCGCTGAAGACCGCCGCGTTCCCCCTGCTGAACGCGGGGGCGGGACTCGGCGAAAAGATCAAACCTTACACGGCGGCGGAACCCGCGTTTATGAGCGAATACGAATATAATAGCGACGGGCTCGTGACCGACGCGGACTTTTATGTCTCGCCCGACGGCGACGACGGGGCGGACGGCTCTTTTGCGCATCCCTTCCGCACGCCGGAACGGGCGCGGGACGCCGTGCGCGCCCTCGATAAAACGGGAAGAAGCGGCGTGACGGTCGCGCTCATGGCGGGCGATTACCGCGTGAGCCATATCGATCTGTCTTATGAAGACGGCGGGACGGAAAACTGCCCCGTGACGTGGCGTGCTTACGGCGACGGCGAGGTATCGCTCAACGGCGGGCTTTCGATCGCCCCGTCGGCGTTCGTCCCGGTCTCGGGCGAGGCGCGGGAGCGTCTTCACGGCGACGCGAAGGAAAAGGTCGTCGCCGTCGATCTGTTCGCTCTCGGGCTGACCGCCGCGGATTACGGCAAGGTATATGCGATCGGCACGTATCATACCGCGGCGATGTACGACGGCGATTACAGAGGCCCGATCTACAGCGAGCTGTTTGTCAACGACCGGCGCTGCCGGCTCGCGCGCTATCCCGACGAGGGGTATCTGAAAACCGAAGAGGTCGTCTCCACCGGCGACGGGTATGAAAAAGACGGCAGCCTGACCGTGAATCCGAATTGGGGACAGGTGCGCAACCCGGAGAGCGACGTCTACCGCGTCGACGAAGACCTTGCCGCGCGCATCGCGTCGTGGAAGACGCTCGACGGCGTGTGGGTCTTCGGCTTCCCGAAATACGACTGGGCGGACGCGTCCTCTCCGATCGGCTCGTTCGATCCCGAAACGCGCGAGCTCTCGCCGAAATTCGTCAGCCTTTTCGGCACGAAGACCGGCGCGCCCTATTATTTCTTCAACGTGCTCGAGGAGCTTGACGCGCCCGGCGAATTCTATATCGACCGTGAAAACGGCGTGCTGTATCTGTATCCGCCGGAGGGGTTCGACACCTCCTCCGTCGACCTCTCTCTGAGCACCGCGACCGTGCTGAGCGCGAACGTCAGTCACGTCACGTTCCGGGATCTGACCTTCAAGGGCACGAGGACCACCGCGATGACGCTGAACGGCGACTGCAACGTCGTGGAGCACTGCACGTTCAAAAACGTCGCGGGGCACGCGCTGGTCGTGAACGGCGTCGGGAACCTGATCACGGATAACGAGGTCACCCGCACCGGGCAGGGCGGTTTCCTGGTCTCGGGCGGCGATACGGCGGCGCTCACGCCGGGCGAAAACCGCGTCGTGAACAATCTGATCCACGACTGGTCGGAGATCTACCTGACCTATCAGCCCGCGGTCGCGCTCGACGGCGTCGGGAATTTCTGCGAGCACAACGAAATATATATTTCTCCCCACGAGGCGATTACCTACAGCGGCAACAACCAGACGATCGCGTATAACCGCATCCACGACGTGTGCCTGCTTTCCAGCGACGCGGGGGCGATCTACGCGGGCAGAAGCTGGATCTGCTACGGCACGAAGATCATGTATAATATGATATATAATCTCGGCTCCGGGGATTTCCGCCCGAACGGCATCTATCTCGACGACGCGCTCTCCGGGCAGACCGTGGTCGGCAACCTTCTGCTGAATATCCCCGGTAACGCGCTGATGCTCGGCGGCGGGCGCGATCTCGACGTGCGGAACAATATCGTCGTGATGGCGCACAACCCGATCAGCTACGACCAAAGGGCGATCGAAGGCGTGTCCGGCGGCTGGTTCACCCACGCCGCGGAAGGCGGGGATATGTGGCAGGAGCTCTATCACTCTCCGTGGCAGACCGACGCGTGGAAGGAGGCCTTCCCGCAGATGCAGCGCTTCAGCGACGATTTCTCCGACCCGGAAAATCCCGATTTCGTTCCGAATCCCGCGTACAGCGTCGTGACGGGGAATCTCGCTGTGGCGCAGGGCGGCGAATTCGGCCATATCGCCGACGCGGTGTTCCGTTACAGTACCGTCGGACGCAACGGCCTGTTCCGCACCTCGCAGATGAAGCAGCTTTTCGCCGATCCCGAAAACGGGGATTACACGCTGAAGGACAATTCGATGATGCTGCTCTACGAACCGGAATTCGAATCCCTGCCGCTCGATCTGATGGGCAGGCACAACCCGTAACGGAAAGGGGCGTTTCATTTTGAAAAAGAAAAATAAGCTCCGCGCGGTCGCATGGCCGCTGCTCCTCGTTCTGTTCCTTTTGACATTTATGAAAAATATCGGTGTTGACCCGAATCTCGGCGTTTGTCCCGCGAAATACCGCGGTTCGTATGATTCGCTCGACGCGCTGCGGGATAACGACGCGCTTCGTGCGCAGGGTGGCGTTCTGATCGACGGCGTCGCGGCGGCGATCCTCTCCGGCGACAGCCGGATCGGGCTTGACGTGAGCGGCAATCAACTGTTCGTGACGCAGTTGTGCTCTCCGGAAACGGGAAAAAACCGGCTTTCGGAGAATTCTCCCTTCGCCCTGCCGACGCTTGCGAGTGTCAAAGGCGCGTTTTTCCGCGTTTCGTGGCGTTTTGAAAGCCTCGGAAAATATGAAGAGACCGAAAACGGCGCGTCGGCCGTCGGCGCTGTTTATTCCTTCAAAAGCGCCTGCGGGCGGTTCGCGCTTCGCGTGACCTGCCTTGCCCGGCCGGAGCTTGCCGGACCGTTCGAGTTCCGCACGGAGCTTCAGAACCTCGGCGATAAAACGGCTCGGATCTATCCAGGCTCCTTTGCTTCCTTTGTTTTCGCGCCGGACGGCGGCGAGCTCGTCTCGATCAAAAAAGAGAGCGGTATGTCCGAGGGCTATACGCACTACGACGGGATGCGCTTCGAGGGAAGCGGGATCTACCGCGAACCGCTTGAAAACGGAAAAAAATACACGACCTGGGTGAACACGCATCAGAGCTTCAACAACAGCGGTTACCTGCCGATGGTCTATCTCGACGGCGGCGACCGGGGCTGCTACGCCGCGCTCGAATGGTCGAGCGGCGAGCTTTGTACGAAATGCGGCAGAAACGGGACGGCCGTTTCGGTCGATCTCGACTGCGTGACGGATTCAAAGAAAGTGTTCTCCACGCGCGTGGGCGCGGGGGAGACCTTCCGGTTCCCGTCCGTGTATCTCGGCGCGTACGACGGCTCGCTCGACGAGGGCAGCAACACGTTCAAGCAGTGGTTCTTCGCGTGCAAAGCGCCCGCCACGCTGCGGGAGAACGCGAACGAGCCGCTCACGCAGATGGATTTCCAGTCAGGACTCGAGACCTACGGCATTGAGGCGGTCAAGTGGGATTACGGCTGGTGGTCGGCGGATACGCTCGGCAACTGGCGGACGCTCGAGGGCTCGTGGCAGCTTCGGAATCCCGATTATATCGGCGCGATCGGCGAATACGGCTGCGACACGATCGCCGATTTCGGCGCGCTGGCGAAATCGCAGGGAAAGAGCCTGACGGCGTACGTTCTGCTGCACGATACGAGAGACGCCGACGGCGAACCGACGGACGCGTACGGAGAATTCAACTCAAAGTCGCATCCTGACTGGTTCTCCGACCGGTATATCGATCTCGGCATGGGGAATACCGCGGATCTGGGCAACGAGGAATGCGTCGCGTATCTGAAAACCGCCATGGCGGATTTTTTCAATAATAATAACGTCACGACCTGGCGTTCGGATTTCGAGCCGATCTGCTATTCCTCCGACAAAGAGAACCGCCACGACGCGAGCGGCACGGACGTGCAGTATTGGTGCACCGTCGGCTTCGGCGAGCTTGTCGACAGCCTGCATGAGAACGTGCCGGGCTTCCGCTACGAGAGCTGCTCGAGCGGCGGGTCGATGAAGGACCTGTTTACAGCGACGAAGGCGGTCGTCATCAACTGCGACGACGCGGCGAATTACGCAGGCATGCGCGCCACGTTTTATGATTCAACCTATGTGATCCATCCCGCGCAGCTTCAGATGCCATGCAATTCCGATTTTGCGAATCCGGGAAAAGATCTGTTCCACCCGAAAGCGGAACAGGGGGATATGACGGACGAGGCGTTCGCGGACGCGATGATCGATATGGGCTTCCGCACCCAGTGCCTCGGCGCGCCGATGTTCTCCTCCTGGACCGGGACGCTGCTGACGGATTATTACGCGGAATACGCCGAAATGTTCAAAACGAAGCTCCGTCCGCTGGTCCGGGCGGGGGAGCTGTATCACATCCTTCCCAGACCCGACGGCGTTCACTGGGACGGCGTGCAGTACGCCGACGCGGACGCCGAAGGGAAGCTCAAGGGCGCGGCGATCCTGTTCAAACCCTCGTCCGAGGCGGGCGAGACGGTGCATATCACTCTGCGCGGACTCGATCCCGCGGCGGAGTATACGCTTGTTTTCGAGGACCGCCCGGCGCAGAATTTCACCGCCTCCGGCGCGTCGCTGATGACCGACGGACTTGCCGTGACGATACCGGATCCCGTCGGGTCGGAGATCGTGTGGGTTTATCAATACTGATTTGTCGGGGCGACAAATCAGTATTTAATAAGAGCGGAGAGCGGAGTTCGGAGAGCAGAGATTCGGACGGGGCAAGCCCTGTACCCCATTTGTTATATCTGAAAAATTTACACAAAGGGCTTGCTTGATTATTTTTCCGTTTTTCATTTAACAGCATCTATAATCAAGTCGCGTCAGCGACTTCCTTATCTCCGAACTCCGCTCTCCGAACTCCGAACTCTACAAACCCGAATTTAAAAAAAGAAAAGAGGAAAAACCATGTGGACTTCATTTGTAGCGAAATTCTACAGCATCCTGTTTGCCTTTCTTATGGTGTTCAACAACGCCGCCTTTTCGCTTCCCGCGATCAACGAAAGCGCCGAGATCGTCTATGAATTCACCGATGAGACCGACGGGAACGCCGGCGGCACCGTGACCGTGAATTCAAAGAACGCGGGCACCTACGAACTGTTTTGGGGGGATGAGAACGGAAAACGCCTTAAGATGGACGGCACTCCTTTTACGGAGTTTGCCGAGGTTAAGGTCGCAGACGGCTCCGGCAGCGCGGACGTTTACGAATTCACCGCGATCCCCGAGGGGGCGGAAACGGTGCTCGCCTTCAAAGGGGCGTTTCTTTGCGGGCAGACCGATATCCCCGAAGAAAAGCAGCCGGACGACGGCGACGCGCTCTATACCTTCGGCGTGCTCTCCGACGTGCATTACGACCGTTACAATCTCTCCCTGACCGGCGACGACGCGGTCATCACGTTCAAGAACGCGCTGAATTTTCTTGACCGCTACGGCGTTTCCGTCGTGGGGTTGAGCGGCGATATCTCGACGCGGAGCGAGACCGACGCCTT
>JAFRTA010000208.1 GCA_017427315.1 Clostridia bacterium | reverse complement strand
GGGGAACATCGCTTCGCTCGTCAGTCTTGTAAAACCGAGCAGCGCGTCGTCGTCCCAGTAGGTGCCGTCAAAGATCGGCGCCGCAGCCCAGTCGCCGTAAAAGCCGGTGAACGGGATGCCGATTTCGGGAAGCTTCTCCCCGGAGTCCGAAAAACGAACGAAACCGTCGATGAAATAACCGTTTGTAAAGATATCCGCGATTTCAGCGAGTTTTTCCGCGTCGGGCGTAAGGGTGACCGAAAGCTTCTCCGTTTTCCCTGCCGCAACGGCCAGGGATTCCGGCATACCCTCCGCGACGTATTTGAGCGGGATCGATTCATAGTAATAATAATCCTCGTCCTCGGTCATGGTCTCCGTAAACAGGATCAGCTCCGCGGTATCGTAAACCGCATCCGTATCGGTCAGGTTCTTTGCCGTGAATTTCAGCGTAAAGCTGTCTCCGACCGTACCGAGACTGATCTTGGAGCGTCCCTTGTCGCCCTCCAGCACAACGGGCGTTTTCGCCGCAGCGTCGAGCTGCAGAAGTCCGGCGCCCTGAAGACGCGGCGAATAGGGCAGAATATCGGTTTGGTCCGGATCGTAGATCTCAAGGAGCATCTTTGCGGAGGACATCATCCGTTCGTTGATCTCGGAGACCTGTTCCTCCGGCTTCCGGTCGGAAAAGCCCGCTTCGTTTGCGAGCAAATACTGCCGCAACAGCACGGAAGCGCCGGCGATATGCGGCGAAGCCATAGAAGTGCCGCTGAAATAGGTGTAGCCCTTTTCGGACTCTTCGACCGGGACGGAAGACCAGATCATCTCGCCGGGAGCGGTGATATCCGGCTCAAGAAGCAGATCCTTCCCGACGCCCCAGGAACTGAATTCGGAGATCGAATCCCAATCGGATCTGATCTCTTCGACGTTGGAGGATGCGGTAAGCGTACCGTCCTCCGTGAGGTTGTCTATGCTGTAGTAGTCAACGATCACGGTCGGAAGATCCCCGATCAGGCTTTCTGAAGCGATCTGAAGTCCGTTGATATCATCCTCTTCATTCAGGATAAAGATGACGCCGGCAGCACCGGATTCGTAAGCGAGGGAGATCCGTTCGCCGAACGTCAGCTCGCCGCGCAAAAAGACGGCGATACGGTCTTTGAGGTCACGGTCCTCATCGTTGTATTCTCCGCAGAATACGAACGGCGTTTCCTCCTCGATAACGAATATGCTGTCCGGATTCTGATCGACGCCGCCGATGAATACCTCGTCGCCGATCGAAATCTCGCAATTGTCGCTGAAATAGAACGAATTCAAAGCGCTGGCGACGCTCATGCAGGTGTCGGAGCTGCCGGGCGTTCCGGTGGAGCCGTAGTCGATCGTCTCGGGTGCCAGCAGACTTCTTGCGCTGTTGCCTGCGGCGCAGAAGAGCGTCATGCCGGCGTCGGCGGCGGATTGGAAGATCTCGTCGTAAATATCCTGTTCGGCGTAATCGACGCCCCAGCTCATATTCAACGCGTCGGCGCCGAGCTTTATCGCGTCGTCGATCGCGGCAAGCGTCGTCTCTGTCGAGAGCGTCGGGCTCGCCATGCAGAGCAGCTGCGCTTCGGGTGCGACGCCGTTGAAGAGCAGTCCGTCAAAGGAAACGCCGTTTTTACCCGCTGCGATCCCTGCGACGTGGCTGCCGTGGATGACGTCCGGGTCGCCGCTGTATGGATCGGAGGTCTGCGTATCGTAGTTGTAAGCGAAAGGAACTTTGGCGTTTTTCCATGCGCGCATCGCGGATACGCCGGCGTTGAATTCCGTCTCGTCCATGACCGTCTGGATCTCGGCGGGGGAGCCGTAGCGAAGCAAAGAAGCGTCTTCGGGCTCTGTCGTCAGGAATGCGCTGCCGAGATCGAACTCGGTATCGATGATCGCGATCAGCATTCCCTCGCCGCTGCAGCCCTGCTGCTGCAGCAGATCGACCTGCGTCATGACGGAGCTGTTTTCCACGCCGATCGCGGGAGACGTGATCTGCTCCGGATCTTCGCGCGTATGATTTTGTGAGATATAGACAGCCTTGACGCCGTCAAGCGCGCGTATCTTCTCAATATCCGAAGCTTTCGCTTTCAGCGAAAAACCGTTGATCGCGCGAGTATAGCTGTAGCCGACGCGCGTATGCGGATCAATACAGGAGATCTTCTTTTGCACGTTCGCCTGCGCGTTGAGCTTCGAACGGACGGTTTGCCCGGTCCCGGTTCCGCGGGATACGATTCTTCCGCCTTTTCTGACTGCGCCGCGCGGCGCGAGCTGAACGATCAGCGTGACCGACTTCGCGTCTTCTGCTACGGCTGTCAGCGCGGGGACCGCACAGGAAAACAGCAGCGCGAAAACGCAGAGCACGGCGAGAAAACGTGATATGAATTGCGAATTTCTGGTCATGGTATCACTCCTGTTTTATTTCTGTTCGAGCATACCGCGCAGCCGCTCGTATACGGCGTCGGGGATCTCGAGTATTCCTTTGGAATAACTCGGCAAAAGTCTGCCCTTTGCGGTCTTCGGATCGGTGCAGGCGTCGAAATCTCTCCATTTTTCGCGCTCGGCTGGATCTCTCAGATTTGGAATTTGCTGCGGCGAGCCGCTGTTCATGGCGGATATCAGCGCGAAATATCCGGGCAAGAACATATCGAGCGCTTCGTACACGTCCACCACGTCGGCATTTTTGTTGCCCCTGATGTACTGAACGGCGTTGTACATTACGTAGTAATCGGAACCGCCGTGTCCCGATTCGCAGGCGAATTCGGTCAGCCCGTCGTCGATTCGGTTATCCTTGAATTTCCCGTCGTTCGAGCCGATGACTTCGTCCGCTTTCATATACAGAACGTCGACGCCGCCGCAGTCCGCAGCCTCGCGCCCGCTTTCCATCACGCCGCGTGAACCGTAAACGGAATACCAGATGCTGTTTTTGGAGGGACCGACACCGTGCAGGCTCTTGAGGATCGCCCCGTTTTCGAGCGTGACCATTTCTACGCCGAAGGGGCCCGCCTTTGCGCCCATGCGCATCATTTTCTCGTTGAAAGGCGCTTCGAAACCGGTGACACTGACCGGACGCTGCCCGGAAATGTGGATCAGCGGTCCGAGAGAGTGCGTGCAGTAATAGAACGCACTCATTGTATTGCGCCAGTGGTCGGGATCGGCGTATGTCAGTCCTGCCCAACCCGGCTCGCAATTGTGCATATATTCGCCCTCACCGTATTCGAACGTGCCGAACCTGCCTTCTTTAAAGAGCTTGCGCATCTTTTTCGGGGCGCCCATAAAGCAGTAGTTTTCGGCGTACATATACTTCATACCGGTCGCCTCGACGG
>JAFRTA010000207.1 GCA_017427315.1 Clostridia bacterium | reverse complement strand
GATCACGGGCGAGGCGACGACGGCGGAAGAGCGTGAACAATCCTTTACGGATATGATGACGCTCGCGCTTGAGACGGCTGCTGCCGCAAAGAAAGACTGATATGAAACGGGTATTCTTATTTGTTCTCGACTCCTGCGGCTGCGGAGAGATGCCGGACGCCGCCTTGTTCGGCGACCGCGGCGTGAATACGCTGAAAACGATTTCGTCCTCTCCGTATTTTGACGACAAAAACATGCTGAGGCTCGGACTTGCGGGGATACCGGGTTCGGAATACCTCGGCGACGCCGCGTCGTCGCTCGGGCGCGTCGCGCGTCTTGAGGAGGTTTCAGCCGGAAAAGATACGACGATCGGACATTGGGAGATCGCAGGGCTCGTTTCCGTGAAGCCGCTGCCTGTTTATCCGAACGGATTCCCGCCGGAGGTGCTTTCGGCGTTTGAGAATGCGACCGGCCGCGGCGTGCTCTGCAATCTGCCGTATTCCGGTACCGCGGTTATCGCGGATTACGGAGAGGAGCACCTGAAAACCGGTAAACTGATTGTTTATACCTCGGCTGACAGTGTTTTTCAGATCGCGGCGCACGAGGATATCGTTCCCGTTGAGACGCTGTACGAATACTGCCGCAAGGCGCGGGATATCCTGACCGGTGAGCACGGCGTCGGACGCGTGATCGCAAGGCCTTTCGCCGGGGAAGCGCCTGATTTTTACAGAACGGCAGACAGACGGGATTTTTCGATCGCGCCTCCCGGCAGGACGGTGCTTGATGCGGTCAAAGAAGCGGGGCAGACCGTTTGCGCGATCGGAAAAATTTCGGATATCTTTGCGGGACAGGGGGTAACGAAAAAAGTCGTGACGCACTCGAACGCAGAAGGTATGCAGGCTGCGCTCGCTGCGCAGAAAGAATCGTTCGATGGACTGTGTTTTATCAATCTTGTCGACTTCGATATGTTGTACGGACATCGCAGGGATGTGGACGGATATGCGCGCGCTTTCGCTGCGTTCGACGCGTTTCTGCCTTCGTTCCTTGATGGAATGCAAGGCGGAGATTTGCTGATCATCACCGCAGACCATGGCTGCGATCCCGCATATAAAGCCTCGACGGACCACACGCGCGAATACGTTCCGCTTCTTGTGTACGGGAAAGACCTCGTTCCCGCAAGGCTCGGAACGAAGAAGGGTTTTTATCATATTGCCGCGACAGTCGCGGATTTTCTCGGCGTAAAGTATGACTGCAAAGGATTGTCGCTTCTGCGATAATTCCGACAGAACGGAATAACCGCGGCCGACTCCGAGCTTGTATCGGAATCGACCGCGGTTATTTAAGAATACGGTTTACGGACTGTCGGCGCGAGATGCTTATTCTATGAAAAAAACGCGGTTTTTCCTCCTGTTCGCGGGAACAGGCATGGGGCCGTCGACATATCCGACGCAGCAATGACCGATTCCTTCCCAGTCTCCGCCGACGCCGAAGGATGCGATCAGATCTTTGTATTCCGGCATTTCAAACTCCTGTTTTGCGCGGTGTATCCACACGCTTCCGAGCCCGAGCGCATGGGCGGCAAGCATCATATTGCCCATCACGAGACTGCCGTCGTAAAGATACGTCGGCCGTTTTCTGTTTCCGAGAACGATCAGAATGACGGGCGCGCCGAAAAACGGATCGTCCGTTTCAACGTTCCAGAAAGAAGCGTTTACGACTGCGAGACGGTCGCGGAATTCTTTATTGGTGACTGCGATCGTCATCGTTGCCTGCATACCGCGTCCGCTCGGCGCATACAGCCCGGCTTCTATGATTTTGTCGATCAGTTCCCGCGGCGGAAGCTCGGGCTTGAAGCGTCGGATGCTGCGCCGTTCACGGATTGTATCGAGAACGATATCGGCAGCCGAAGGCGCTGAAAAGGGGTCGGATAACTCCGATAAAATGCTCTCCAATGTCAGAACGAAGGCTTCAAGCCCGTTCTTATCTGCCGGGGAGAATCGGTCCGTGAGCGGGCTGTCGATATCGAGAACGCCGTACAGAGCGCTGCCGACCGTGATCGGGATCACGATCTCGGACCTTGAAACGGCGTCGCAGGCGATATGGCCGGGAAAATCATGCACGTCCGGAACGACTATCGTTTTGCGGGATCGCGCAGCCGTGCCGCAGACGCCCCTGCCGAACGGGATTTCGACGCAGGCCGGCTTACCGATAAACGGTCCGAGGCGCAGCGTATTCCCGCGCGTCAGATAAAAGCCCGCCCAGTTGATATCGGGCAGCGTATCGTAAAGCAGAGCGGCGGAATTTGATAAGACCGATATTCGACCCGATACGCCGTCGCAAAGAGAATAAAGTTGTTGGCAAAGGAATGTATAATCCGACATAACGACTCCCTGATTGTGAAATGGATCGAAGAATAATGAGCTGCGCTATCCGGCCCAGCTCATTATTTGATGATTATATCAGAATGATACGATAGATTTTTTCGAATCGCAGTGTTGAAAAAAGCTCGTCCGCAGTTCTCCCTGAAGAATACGCGGGCTCATTCATACGCGGTAGGATTTTCTGTCAATCTTTCCGTTGTAAGTCTTGCGGATCTCATCAACGCGTTCATAACGTTTCGGGATCTTGAACGCTTCAAGCTTTGTCGCAAGGAATACCTCAAGCTTTTTAATATCGATATCATCATCCGAGACATAAAGGAGCTTGACGATATTGCCTGTGATCTTATCGGGAAGCGCGATACAGATGCATTCGTTGATCCCCTCGAACGCAAGCGCGGCTTCCTCTACCTCTGTGGGCGCGACTTTCAGACCGCCGACGTTGATGACGTCGCCCTTTCTGCCGATGATATAAACGAATCCGTCCTCAATATATCCGATGTCGTTTGTATAAACGATACCGTCGACCAGTACGTCTTTTGTAAGCTCCGGAGCGTTCACGTAGCAGATCATATTGACGTCGCCTTTGCAGGCGATGAGGCCGAGGTGGTCTTTTGAGGAATCGATGACGTTTTTCTGATCGTCGACGATCAGAATCTCGGAATTCGGCATCGGTCTGCCGATGCAGTTCACAAGCCCGGGATGCGCAGTGCAGTCATACATCGTAACCGATGCGGCCTCCGAAGAGCCGTAATTGATAATCAGTCTCGTCTTCGGCAGCAGCTTGCCGAGCGTGATCCTGTCAGGCTCGGGCAGGGGAGCGGAAGCGGACTCGATAAAGATAATTTTATCTTTATAATTCTTAAGCATATCGCGCGAAAGCGTAAGAATAAAGCGAATCATCGCGGGCGGCAGGCAGCAGGCGATTTTTGCGTAAGGCAGCTCGAGAATGTCAAAGAACGCTTTAACATTCGTCATGCCATTCAGAATGTAAACGGTGTTGCCGTTGATGATAGAGGTAAAAAGTTTTCTGATCGCGTTGGCATGGTTCAGCGGCCCGGGAACGATCAGAAGCATGTCCTCCTCGTAACCGCAGCCGAAAATCAGGTTCTCGGCGGTGGCGCAAAGTGCGAGGTGAGAAAGCTCGACGCCTTTTGACGCGCCCGTCGTTCCGGTGGTAAAGAGAATGTCGGCAGGAGCAGAAAGATCCGAGAAAACAATATCGCCGGTGAAAACGTCTTTTTTTGCGTCGGCTTCAACGTCTCTCGCGATCACCTTCCAATCGTGACCGTCTGCGTTGAGGTCGTTTGCGATAACAAGCTGAGCGTTCATCTGATCTGCTACGGAGATCACCGTTTCGTCGGGACTGCTTTTTTCAAGAGAACAGACGACGCCGTGGGCGAAATGAACGCCGAGGTAAAGAACAGCGTATTCGATCGCATTGGCAGCACGGGTGACAACTACGCCGTTTTCAGTCAGACCGTTCCGTTTCAAAAATACAGAGTAGCCGAGAGCCGCGTCAAGCAGTTCTTTGTTGGTGATACTATCATTGACTGAAATAATCGCGGTCTTATCGGGATTTGTCTGTGCATGTTCGAATAAATACTGTTCGATCGTTTGTTTTTTCATGATAATACCCTCTTTTTATCCTTTGATGAAATGATCGTTATGATAATCATGGAAATCAGCGCGGTTGCAACCGCAGCATAGGTGTCGGAGAATGCCGGTGAGATCGGGTAGGAACCGTTCACCGTTTTCCATACGACCCAGAACAGCGCGACCAGCACGGTAAGCACCATGGATATGATGACCGGGATCTCTTTCGGCCTGTGTTTCTTTGAGTAAATGCCGAACAACAGGATCACAAACAGGCTTCCGCGCAGGGAATAGGCGAAATATACTACGTCGAGAACAGCTTTGTTGTTGAAAATGGCGATCGCAAACGAAACGCAGATGACGCCGGCGAGTGCCGTAACGATTCTGGATACCATCAGGTCATTTTTATGCGCGTTTTTGGTCAGCCGCGGATACACGTCCTTTGTGAACAGCGTTCCGCAAGCGAGCAGGATCGGGGACGCGGTGGAAAGGATCGCAGCCATCATTGCGGCGGTCACAAGTCCCGCGAGCCAAGTCGGCATATTCTGCATCAGGCTCGGCAGCGCAAGCTTTGCGTTTTCGAGATCGGGGAACTGCATTTTTGCGATAATGCCGAGAATCGAGGTGAGAATACCGAACGGAGCGACGATCAGCGCGATCAGGATCGAGGATTTGAATGCCACTTTTTCGTCTTTCGCGGCAAGAATAGGCTGAATACCCGCCTGCGCGGTGCATGCGCCGAGCACGGAGGCGACGACCCAGGAACCGATCTTCGTACCACCGATTGCCGTAAAAGAAAGATGTCCTTCGGGAACTTGCGCGAGAAATTCCTTCGTGCCGCCGAATTTTGCGACGGAATATACGACCGCTACGATGATTCCGACGTACAATACAATCATATGCACCGTATTTGTATACCCGACCGAGACCATACCGCCGAAAAGGGTATAAATAATTACGACAAGGCCGAGGATCGCAATGGAAAGCGAGATATCCATATTGAACAGTACTTTGCCGAGCGAGCCGATCGCGACCATTTGTGAAACGCCGACGACCAGCATTACGAGCAGTAATATGATGCTTGAAGCCGTTCTTGCCTTTTCACCGATGTAGTGACCGACGATGCCGGATACGGTCGGCTTATTCAGGCTTCGATAGAGTTTCGCGAAAAAGAACGCGCATACCATAATGCCGATGCCGTTCGCTATGGTATACCACGCGCCGGAAATACCGTAGAGATACCCGTATTCGGAAACGCCGGTGGTGGAGGTCCCGCCCATCCACTCGCCGGCACCCGCGGCGACGCACATCAGGATCCCGAGATTCGCGCCGTGAAAATGCTTTGACGAATTCCCTTTTTTATAGGAGAAAACGCCAAGCAGGATCATCACCAGCAGATAGGCGACGACAATGATCAGCAAAATATTCATTGTTCCACCTCATAAAAGTTTATTGATATTATAGTAATTATTATAATAAGAGAAATAATGTATGTCAATAGATAATAAAACAAAAATAATACATTGGAAAATGATTATATATTGTCACACTTGTAAAAAAGACCCTGTTCCGTTGATGAACAGAGATCTTTTTCATTATTTTATGACGTCGATTTGATCAGTTGTTTGATCTTTTTCACTGTTTGTTTGTATGCGTCAGCATAAAAGTCAAAAGCCGGGTCTTCACGCCGGTCGTTCAAACCGTATTGTTTCTGCAGATACGCGGCGAAATAATCGGTGAATTTCTTTGCGCCCCAATAATTCGTATGGCTGGTATCCCTGAAATCCTTGTCTTTGTCGAAACTACAGATATTTTCCCCCTTCTTCGTGCAAAAATCGAGATAGGGGATACCTGCCTTTTTCAATTTTGCGTGAAGCGTATTCATCCGCATCGCAGTATCAAGGTCGATCAAATGAGGCGTGTTGACGAACAGAAGCTGCAGGTTCATCCGCTCCGCAAACTCAAGTATTTCCGAGAGACAATCGTCGCAGTACCAGTCCAGACTCTTTTTCTTTGCGGAATATGCATTTTCGGGAATCGTTTCGACAGAGAATTGCGGTCGCGACAGACGAAAACCGAACGAATAGGAATAAGTTTTTTTGAATACGTTGAAGCTCAGGTCCTCCTGCCACATATCATGATAACGCAAAACGTTGAAATAATAACTCAGATCGATACGGCTCGTGTCCGTGATCCGGCTCATGTAACGAAGCGTCTGATTCACACCGATGATACGAAAATACGAATACATCGGGAATACCTCAT
>JAFRTA010000027.1 GCA_017427315.1 Clostridia bacterium | reverse complement strand
TCGTTGAACAGATAGGCGACGGTCTCTTTGGTGCCGACATAGTTGTAGCTGCGGTAAATATTTGAGGTCAGATCTTTTTCGCTGACATTCGCGGAGACCTGATTTTTATCAGCCATTCGTCGTTCCCTCCGTTTCCGCTGTAATATGAACGATCATCTCGTCCGAATAAGTATGGCCGCTGCACTCGAGCGTCACCGTGATCTTTACGGGATCGGAAACTGCTTTCGATACGGTGATCATGCCGTTTTCGTCGACGCTCACCGCGTCGGGATCGCTCGATGCGTAGGTCAGCGTGTAATCGCCTTCCTTTTCCTCTTCGGGAAGGCGCAGATCCGTGATCAGATGCACCGACTCGCCGACGGCGGCGGCGACTTCCTTAAACGGGAACTGAACGCCGGTCTTGACCATTTCAAGATCCGTCACATACACGTTGATCTCGTCGGTATAGACGTGGCCGTTGTATTCAAGCTTCATACCGACCGTGACCGGGCCGTCCATATCGTGTCTTCCGTGCATGTGCAGTACGAACTCGTCGTCGACCTCCATCAGGTCGGGGACGGAATACGTAAACGTGAGCGTGAAATCCTTCCCTTTTTCGGCGGCTTCGTTCACGTAGATCTCGACCGGAAGGGACTTTACGTCGTCATGTCTGACCGCGATATCGCCCTGCGTAAAGCGCGCTATGTACCAATTAAAGTCGATGTGCTGCACCGTCTTATAGGGCAGCGTGACGTCGACAGGCTCTGCGGAGAGCGCTCCGTATTCCCCGGTGAAACGCGCTTTTGCGGAGATATCGTAAGTACGGACGATCTCAACACCGCGCAAACGGTCGGTCAGACGGTCTGCGGTGAATTTCATATGGACCGTTTTCGGTTCGATCTTCAGCTCGTCGACCGAAGCGGCGGGAGCGAGGATTTCAAGCACGCCTTTGCAAACATCGCCGTCCTTCAGCGCCTCGCCGTCCACGGACGCGGGATCCACTTCGAATTCCAGCACGTAATCGTCGGAGATAAAAGTACCGTTCGGATTATAAATCTTTTCCGCGTCGAAAGGATAGTCCAGCACATCCGCGCTGTTCAGCTCAACGGCGGGAACGTCCTTCGCGTCCTTCATATTCACGCCGGGTTCGTTCGGATACAGCGGCGCGATCTTCCCCGCAGCGCCGTCGCGGATAAACCGGACCAGTGACGCGTCCGCGTCGGGGAGCGAAACGCTCATATCCCCGCCCAGGTCCACGTCGGTGCGCCAGTTGCCCTCCGCCTCGTCCGAAACGACCGCCTCGGCGTAAAGACGGTTGACGTAGGCGACAGCCTCGTCCGCCGTTTCGGGGAACGCCGTCAGCGACTGCTTCTGCGGCACATAGGGAAGCCAAAACTTCTCTTTTGTAAATTCGTGATGCGCATACAGCGCAAGACTGCCGAAGCAGATTCCCAGAAGCACGAGAACGATCAGAACGATCAGAACGATCTTCAGACCTTTCTTCATCGGTTTTGCCTTGCTCACAGCTCTTTTCCCTCCTCTTCCGCGGCAAGCGCTTCCTCAAGCGCCTTCATGCGCTCCGCGCGCTCCTCTTCGCTCTCAAAGATCGGCAGAGGCAGGGAATCGAGATCGACATCTCCCCTGCGGACCTGCTTAAGCAATTCTCTGCGCTTCGGATCGTTCTCGCGATAGACGGGCTCGATGCCTTTTTTGAGCAGCGCTCCGTTCAGCAGGAAGATCGCAAGGAACATCGCCAGCGCGGCAAGCGCGCCGAAGCCGAGCTTCACGGAAGCCGTTTCGGTATCCGCTGTCGTGAATTTCATCACCAGAACGGCGATCTGCGCCGCGGCGGACACGATCATGCCGGCAAGCGCGGTATTTTTCATGAACTTCGCGCTCTGCGTAAGCTTCAGGAAACCCACGATCAGCGCCGCGAGGATCAGAATATCGAGCAGGGCGATCACGACGAAGAATATCGCGGGGACGATCGCCGCGACCGTCTGCTTTGCAAACAGCACGCTGCCGAGCAGAGCGGGCGTCTTCATCAGAAGCCCGCTCTGAAAGCCCCGGATCAGCCCGATAATACCGACGGAGAACGTGCCCTCGAACATCGGAACGTGGAATCGCGTCTCGATAAACGGCGCGCAGAGCGCCCCCGCGGCAAGGATCGTGAATACCATACGCAGGATCGCAAGCCTCGATCCGATGAACTCGGCTTTGATGCGCGCGATGATCATGCGCGCAACGCCCGCCTCGAGCTCCGAACGCTTCGCGTCGCGCATGAGGCCTTCGTGCTGCGAATAGTACATGATATTCACGCCGCAGTGCATACAATTGGGTTTCAGGTTATAAAAGGGGATCTCCCCCCCGCATTTGGGACATTTCATTTTGTCACGTCGCCTTTCTTGTTGTTATGCTAACGCAAAGAGACGTTTTCGTTCTTCCGGATGAAAAGCACATCCGGAAGAACGGTTTGCAAGGATGCTTACGCTTTGCCGAACAGACCTTTGATCGCGTTCACGATCTTCTGGAACAGCTCATAGAACCAGTTCAGGATCGGGCTCAGCGGCGCGAGAAGCGTGCCCTGCAGATCGTTGTTGCCCCATTCGCGGTCGGCGGTGAAGCCCTTTTCCTCATCGTAGTGGAT
>JAFRTA010000206.1 GCA_017427315.1 Clostridia bacterium | reverse complement strand
TATTGCACCATTTGTCAACGCCGAAAAACCGCAGTATCTCGTCATTGAAGACTGCTTCCCGAATGGCAGACCGCCGCTGCAGCAGATAAACAGCGTGTACTTAACGGACCGGGAAACCGTTGAAAAAGCCGAACGCATGAAAGTTACGGCATGTTTGAATCCCGTTCATTCCGCAACGGGTCCGTTCGGCGTATTGCTCGGGATCGATCTTTTTGCCGACGTCATATCCGACCCCGACCTTTCCCGCATGGCGAAAGCAGTCGCTTACGACGAAGGTCTGCCCGTCGCCCCCGATCCCGGAATTATTTCACCCCGCGCCTTTACCGATGAGCTTTTCAAAAATCGCTTTCCGAACCGGTATCTCGGCGATACGAACCTTCGACTTTGCACCGACGTATCGCAGGGGGTCGGCGTACGGTTCGGCGAAACGATAAAGGAATACACGCGCAGATACGGTTCCGCGGACCGTCTTACCGCAATACCGCTCGGCATCGCAGGTTGGCTGCGCTATATGCTTGCCGTCGACGACCGGGGAGAAGGATACGAGCTTGCGCCTGACCCGATGAATGAAGCGATCACCGCTTTGCTTGCAGACGTCAGATTCGACGACCCGAAAACGCTGTCCGGTCAGCTCCGTCCGCTGCTTTCAGACAGTTCGTTGTTCCATGTCGATCTTTATTCTGCCGGAGTCGGAGAAAAAATCGAAACGATGTTTTCAATGATGCTTTCCGGCAAAGGCGGCGTTCGACGCACCGTTCATCGGTTTTTCGGGTAAAATCGCTTTTTGATAATCAAATACGACAGATATTTTCCATGACTTAAAAAAGAATGTGAGGTCAAAATGCTTGAATTAAAGAATATTTCATTTAACGTCGACGTTGAAGGCTCCGGGACAGAAATCATCCGCAGCGTCGATTTGACGATTCCGGATAAACAGTTCGTCGTGATCACCGGCCCGAACGGGGGAGGGAAGTCCACGCTCGCACGCCTGATTGCCGGAATCGAAAAGCCGACTTCCGGCAGGATCTTCATGAACGGAGAAGATATCACCGAAAAAAGCATAACGGAACGAGCGAGAATGGGAATCGCTTTCGCTTTTCAACAGCCCGTCAAATTCAAAGGCATACGCGTGACGGATCTTCTTCGTCTTGCTTCAGGAAAGAAGCTGTCCGTCGCGGATATCTGCGAATATCTTTCCGCCGTCGGGCTCTGCGCGAAAGACTATATCGATCGAGAAGTTAATGCAAGTCTTTCCGGCGGCGAGCTGAAACGCATCGAAATCGCCACCGTTCTCGCAAGAAAAGCAGCGCTTTCGGTTTTCGATGAACCGGAAGCGGGTATCGACCTTTGGAGCTTTCAGAATTTGATCGAAGTGTTCCGAAGAATGCGCGCCGAGATAAAAGACAGTTCTATCCTGATTATTTCTCATCAGGAACGGATCCTTGAAATCGCGGATGAAATCGTTGTAATCAAAGACGGGAGCGTCGATCGGGCGGGAAAACGGGAGGATATCCTTCCCGGTCTGATCGGCACGCAGTCTGCGGTGGCAGCCTGCAGGGCTGCGCAGAAGGGAGGCAACGCGTAATGGGCGTATTGCAAATGGACGAAATACAGAAAAGATTGCTGCGTGAGATTGCGGATCTGCATTCCGTGCCGGAGGGAGCGTATAATATCCGTTCAAACAGCGAGGCTGCGGGCAGACGTTCAACGGCAAATATCGATATCGTTTCAAAAACCGACGTCAGCGGAATCGATATTCACATTAAACCCGGCACAAAAAAAGAAAGCGTGCATATTCCCGTCGTGCTGACAAAAACAGGTCTGAAAGAAACCGTTTACAATGATTTCTATATCGGCGAGAATGCAGACGTCGTAATCGTCGCAGGCTGCGGCATCGATAACTGCGGCAATCAGGATTCGGAACACGACGGCATTCACCGTTTTTACGTGGGGAAAAACGCATGGGTAAAATACGTGGAAAAGCACTACGGCTCCGGCAGCGGGACGGGAAAGCGGATCCTGAATCCCGGAACCGAGGTCCACATGGAGGAAAACAGCTTCATGGAAATGGAAATGGTGCAGATTAAGGGCGTTGACGACACGGAGCGTACGACGACGGCCGCGTTGAAAAGCGGGGCAAAACTCATCGTTCGCGAACGCCTGATGACTCACGCAGAGCAGCGCGCAATCAGCACTTACGTCGTTACGCTTGACGGAGAAAACGCAAGCGCAGACGTCGTTTCCCGTTCCGTTGCCCGAGACGATTCTTTTCAGAAATTCGATGCGAAGATTGTCGGGAACGCTCCCTGCTCCGGGCATACGGAATGCGATTCCATTATCATGGATAACGGAAAGATACTTGCCGTTCCGGGGCTTGAAGCAAACTGCGTCGACGCCGCGCTCGTGCATGAAGCTGCGATCGGCAAAATAGCCGGAGAACAAATCGTTAAGCTGATGACGTTCGGTTTAACCGAACAGGAAGCGGAAGAACAGATCATCAACGGGTTCCTGAAATGATGTTTTCTTTCTCATAATATTTCGAATCGTGAGGTATTTTATGAAAAGGCTGTTATCATTGACGCTTGTGTTCCTTCTGACCGTTTCCGTTTTACCGCTTCCCGTACGCGCCGTATCGCAGGTACCGCGTATCATTGAAACGGTCTATCCGACCGATGATATCGTGATTGCCGATCTTGTAGCGACCGAAGCGCCGTACCTCGCGGATATGAGCGGTGAAAACGACGTTTCCGGCGTACTGCAGAACGCGCTGAACGACTGTGCGGCAAACGGAGGAGGAACGGTCTTTCTGCCTGTCGGCAGATACCGGCTCTGCGCGCCGATTTATATCCCGAAATTCGTCACACTCCGCGGTGATTATCAGGACCCCGACCTCGGAAATGAATACGGAACGCTGCTTATCGCCGACGTCGAGAGCATCGATTCCATGACTCCGGGTCTTATTACCGTCGGAGCAAGCGCCGGAGCGGTCGGTCTGACCGTATGGTATCCCGAGCAGACGATCGAAAACGTAAAACCGTATCCTTATACGTTCTACGTCGTCGGAAACGGCGATTATATGCTTCAGACGATTCAGAATGTTACGCTTCTCAACTCCTATCGCGGCATCGGCGCCTCGAGCGAATGTGAAAACGGGGTCGCCCAGTGTCATGAAATGCTGACGGTGGAAAACGTGAAAGGGACCTGTCTTTTCGAGGGGCTCAATTCTTATAATTCAGCCGACGTCGATACCTATAAAACGTTCTATATCCTGAACAAGTACTGGCTGGACGCCGGTGAATCTTTTCATGCGCCGGATGCCTCTGCGCTGGACGCATATACCCGTGCAAACGCAGCCGGACTTGTGCTCGGCGACCTGGAATGGCCTCAGTTTGCCGATATCCGCGTATCGGAAAGACAATACGGGATACGCGTCAAAGTCGGTTTCCGCGCCCGCTTCAGCGGCGTATTCTGCAATGTTTTCGTAACGGATTGCGATTACGGGATATATGCCGACAAAGGCGCAGTCGACCCCCGTGGAAAAACCTGGGGAATTTCCGTCTGCGGCGGTTTTATCGACGGGAGCAGGCTGTCGGTTTTTAATCCCGGCGACAACGCGCTTCTTCTGAATGACGTTACGATCAAAGGCAGGACGCACGGGAAAAACATCAGAAGTTATTCCGCGCATCTTTCCCCGTTCCTTCCGAATTCCGTTCCCGGATATTCCAAACCGGAATGCAGGCTTTATATCGTTTCTGCCGACAGATCCGGCAGGACGGACGCATCCGCAGCCGTTCAGACCGTTTTGAACGAAGCTGCAGCCGCCGGAGGCGTGGTCTATCTGCCCGGCGGAGTGTACCGGTTTGACGCGCCGATTTCCGTACCTGCCGGCGTTGAGCTGCGCGGCAGCTCTTCCGTTCCCGTCCGGGATCAGGGCGGCAGCAGCAGCGGGACGCTGATTCTTGCGTATTACGGCTACCATCCGGAGCAGAAACCGCTCGTAACGCTTGCCGGTGACGGCGCCGGTCTCAACGGGATCCGTATTGACTTTCCGCTGAATAACCCAACCGACGACAGCGGGAGATACAAAAGCACCGTTCCGGCGGTATATTCTTCGTCGGATAACGTTTATATCACGAATTGTTTTCTTACGCTTGCGAGCATCGGCGTTCGGCTTGAGAATACGCACGGCGCATATTTGAAAAAAGTAGTCGGCTGCTGCTATGAGTCGATGTTTTTTATCTCCGACAGCGAAAACGCATATATCGAGGGTTGCCTGCAAAACGGCAACGCGCTGCCCCGCAACGGCTACGCCTCGCTCGGTATTCCGGAACTGACGGACCGTTTAACGGAAAATCATTTGTTCGACTATGTGTTTATTCCGATCACGCGCATACGGACCGAATATATCCGTCTGGAGCGCTGCGCGGGCGCATACGTATTAAACACGTTTATATACGGCGGGAAAACCTTCCTTCACGCGACGGACAGCGAAGTCGTCGCCGTTAACATCGGCTCCGACGGTTCTTCGAAAGAAGCGCCGACGCTTCATCTGAACGGCGGCTCCCTGACGATTCTGAATTCCATGCGTTCCACCTCCGACGGACAGCTCGGATACAGATTCTTCGAGGAAGAGGGCAAAGCCTCTCTGCGGTCCTACGGCAGTCTCGGCGTCGACCTCCTTTACAAAGAAGGCCCCGTTTTGAAAAACGTCGGCTGCGCCGAACTTTGTGAAGGCGAGACCATCTATTATATCTTGCAGCCGTTTTACTTGCTTCAGGCGTTTTTCGGCAGAATTTCAATGAATCTCACACAAAAATAACACGATTCCGTCCGATTTCATTCGGACGGAATCGTTTTTCAAGAAGCTCACAGATGAAAGCGCTGCGCGTATTCCGTGTATTTTTCACGGAATTGTTCGGTGCTTTTTTCTTTCATGGTGTTCAGGTATTCATGCGTTTCAAAAGAATCGTCGTTCAACTCGATCATGGCGACGGCGATATTCGACGAATGATCCGCCACACGTTCGAAATTCGTCAGAAGGTCGTTGAATACGAATCCCTGCACGATTCCGCATTCGCCGCGCTGCAGACGGGCGATATGGCGCAGCTTGATCTCGTCGCACAACTCGTCGATACGCTCTTCAAGCGGTTCCGTATTTTTCGCTGCGGACAGGTCCCGTGTTTCAAAAGAATTCACCGTACTGCCGACGATTTCACGCACTGCGGCCGTCATTACCCGCAAATCGCTTTTTGCTTCGCCGGAGAACGCGATCTTTTTTTCGTTCAGTTCTTTCGCGCTTTCCGCAATATTCAGCGCGTGGTCGGAAATGCGTTCAAAATCCGACAGCGTATGCAGATATTCGGACACGTCTTCCCGCTGTCTTTTCGTCAGCTCGCGGCCCGTCACTTTAACGAGATAGGAACCAAGCTTATCCTCATAGGCGTCTACGTCGTTTTCCGCCTGCGCGACCGCTTTGAAACCTTCCTCACTGTAATCCGACAGCAGATCGATCGATTTCACGATGGATTCGCGGGACAGAGACGCCATCTCATTGATTGCGACGCGGCACTGCTCAACGGCGAGGGCAGGGTAGGCGATAAAACGCTCTTCCAGGCGAAGCGAAGGATTTTCCTTCTCTTTTTTTCTCTCGTTTCTTTTTACCGCAAGCGAAGCGAGTCCGAGAATCGGCTTTTCGGCAAAGCATAGAATCAGAACCACGGCAAGCCGAAGAAAGCTGTTGACAGCCGCAACCGAAAACGGATTAACGGTTCGCGCAAGAAATGAAAAATGAAAAACTTCATTCAGCAAATAGAAGGGGAGCGCGGTTGCCGCTACGCCGAGCACCCCGGAAAACGGATAAATCATCGCAGCCCGTTTTCCTTCGGTTCCGGCGCCGATCGCGGAAAGCAGCACCGGCGCGGACGCGCCGATCATCACGCCCATCAACAGCGGCAGCGCCTCGCCCACGCCCATTACTCCCGTCACGGACAACGCCTGTATGATACCCACGGCGGCGGAGGCGCTTTGCAGTATCGCGGTAAATACCGTTCCGGCAACGATACCGAGCGCGGGATTGGAAAGCGAAGTCAGAAACGCGATAAAGTTTTCATTTTCGCCGAGTCCCGATACCGCGGCGCTCATCGTGCTCATGCCGAACATCAAAACGGCAAACCCCATCAAAATTCCGCCGATATTCTTTTTCAGTCTTTTTTTGCCGAACATCCTCAAAATAATGCCGACG
>JAFRTA010000205.1 GCA_017427315.1 Clostridia bacterium | reverse complement strand
TTCATCGAAAGCACTCTGGGTCGGGGCGGATCTTTACGATGATCTGCTGCGCTTCGGCTTCTTCTTTTTCGGCCTTTACAAAAAGAATTATCTGAACGTCAAGCCCATGCTGTTTTATTACGGTTTCCGGGAGCTGATGAGCAAGCTGCTGTTCGGCGTGAACAAGGTGATCAACGCCGACCTGCTGAACGAGGCGATGGATTACTGCGAGTGGAAAAACGGCTACCGCATGGAGGCGACCACCGGCGTGGCGAAGGACCTCGTCATCAAAATCCAGGGCACGGTCATGAATTCCGTCAACAGCCTTGTGATGAAAAAGATCGGCTACGACCAGAGCCTGAAAATCGGCAAACAGAGCGAACGGACGAAGTTCTGGCTTTTCGCTCTGTGCTCCGTGGTGCCGGTGGTTTCCGGCGCGTTGGGCGTGGTGCCGAAGCTGCTCTGGCCGATCACGAAAAAGACCAGAGAACAGATGTACCGAGAGCTGGCGGAGCACCGAAGCAGGATGATCAGGGATAATCTGGAAAACACGTGACAGATTTCATCCTTCCGCTTGACCGCGGACGAATAATACAATATAATAAACATTGAGAAAAAAAGGAGCGCGCGGAAAATGAAAAAGACGAAGGTCCCCGCAGCCGGGGAAAAGAAAAAACTCAATTACGGCAAGACCGCCCTGATCGGCTTCGGCTTCATGGCGGTGCAGATCGCGTGGATCATCTACAACGCCTACGTGCCGCTGATCCTCGCGGACAACGACGCATTAAGCAAACTCGCCTGGTCGGGCACGGCGATCGGCGCGATCATGGTGTTCGACAATATCTTCGGCCTGATCTGTCAGCCGCTGTTCGGCAGACTCTCCGACCGCACGCATACGCGCTTCGGCAAGCGCACGCCGTATATCCTGGTCGGTCTGCCGGTCTGCGCGGCGCTGTTCATCCTGATCCCGCGCATCCAGACGCTCGGCATCCTGATGATCGACGTGATCCTGTTCAATTTCATCATGTCCACCTGGCGCTCGCCGGTGGTCGCCATGATGCCGGACTTCACGCCGTCGGAGCTGCGGGGCGAGGGCAACGCGGTCATCAATATCATGGGCGGCGTCGGCGTGGTGCTCGGCACGGTGTCCGGCACGATCATCTCGAAGCTGTTCCATACGGACGACGTGCAGACGCTGCGCGAGAACGTCTTCATCTTCGGCTCGATCGTGATGATGCTCTGCCTCTGCGTGGTGGTGTTCCTCGTGCGCGAGGGCGACAACCGCATCACGAAAGAGGAATCACTGAAACTGAAGAAGGAATACGAAAACGGCAAAGCGCCGAAGGGCAAAAAGACGAAAATGCGTGAGATGGGTCTGAGCAAGGGAGAGATCACCTCGCTGATCCTGATGCTGGTCGCGCTGTTCTTCAACTCGAACGCGACGGATTCGATCAACACCTATTTCACGACCTTCGCCACGAAGGAAATGGGCTTCGCGGAGAAGGACGCGTCGCTGTTCATCACCCTGTTCGCCGCCGCGACCGTGATCGGCGCGATCCCCGCGGGCAAGCTCGGGCAGAGATTCGGCAGAAAAAAGACCATCATGACCGGCTGGATCGGCATTTTAGCGCTGTTCCTGCTGTTCTTCGTCACGAAGCTGACGTTCCTGCTTTACGTCGCGATCGTCGTGGGCGGCGTGTGCATCGCGTTCGTCACGATCAATACCCTGCCGCTGGTGCTTGAGATCGGCGGACAGGAGCGCATCGGCACCTTCACGGGCTTGTATTACACCGCCACGCAGTCCGCTGCGATCGCGGGTCCCGTGATCGTCGGCGCGATGTTCGATATCACGACGAAATTCACCGCGGACGGCAGCAGGAATTACTGGTCGCTGTTCGTCTTCTGCCCGATCTGCTTAGTCTGCGCGCTGTTGTGCATGTGCTTCGTCCGCCACGGCGAGACGAATACGATCTCCGAGGAAACGATCCGCGAGATCCGGGACGAGGATTGATTCAGAGGCAACACCATGAACCAAAGAGAAAAAAACTCCGTTTCGAAAAAACAGGCGGGGATATATGCGAAAACGGTGTTGGAACGGCAGCTGTCGTGCACTGTGACATCCATCCGTTTCATCGGCGGCGGCTCCTTCGGCTTTGTATACGAGGCGGCGATTGACAAAGCGCCGGGTACGGTCGTGATGAAGGGCTTCCGTACTGCCGGGATGTGCGAACGGGAGGCTTCGGAGCTGCGCCTGCTGGCGCACAACAGCGCCGTGAAGGTGCCGCAGGTTTATTTTACCTTTGCCGAAACGCCGGAGCTGCCGATGGATTTTCTGTGTATGGAAAAGGTCGGCGGAACAAACTGCTTCACGGACTTCGGCAAGCTGCTGCAGCCGAAAAAGAAAAAGGAAGCCTTCGCGGACGCGGTAACGTCTGCGGCGCGGCGCTGGCATGAGCAGACGAACGATAAATTCGGACTGATCGGAAACGCCGTATACGACGGCTGGTTCGATTTTTACCGCCCCTTCGCCGAAGAGATCCTCGAAGAAGCGCGGCGGATGCGCCGGGCGGGGCGGCTCGGCAAACGGGCGCTCGCCGCCATGGAGCGCGGGATGGAACGGTTCGACGATATTTTCCGCGAGCCGGTCGAAAAAGCCTGTCTGATCCACGGCGACCTGAACGTGATGAATATCATGGCCGACAAAAAGCTGAACGTGACGGCGGTCATCGACCCGCTCGAAAGCAAATGGGCGGACCCGGAATACGAGCTGTTCCAGATGCGCAACCTGACCGGGAACCTGTTCGGGTTGTATGAGACGTATAAACGGAAATACCCCGTTTCAATAAACTGCGACGTCAAGACCGCGTTCTACGCGCTGTATCACGAGGTCTATACCTACATCGTCACCGGCAGCCGCATCCACTGGTACCTGCCGCAGATGGTGCGGCGGTTCGAACGGGAGCTGCGCAGAGCGGGGTTGTAGAGCGCGGCGGCGCGGAATCAAAAAAAACGAAACCGGAGGATGAGAACGGATGAAAATACTCGAAGCGGAACATCTTGTAAAAACCTACGGAAAGGGCGAAACGCAGATCCGCGCGCTGGACGACGTGTCGCTCTCGGTGGAAAGCGGCGAATTCGTCGCGGTGGTGGGCTCCAGCGGCTCCGGGAAAAGCACGCTGATCCATATCCTCGGCACCGTCGACCGTCCGGATTCCGGCAAGGTGTATCTGAACGGACAGGACGTGTTCGCCCAGAGCAGTGAAAAGCTGGCGATCTTCCGCCGCCGCCGGGTCGGCATCATCTATCAGTTCTATAATCTGCTCTCCCGCCTGACGGTGGAGGAAAATATCCTGCTGCCCGCCCTGCTGGACGACCGGAAGATCGACCGGCAGTACTTCAACGAGATGCTGGAGATCCTGGGGCTGCAGGGCCGCGAGCGCGACCTGCCCCGTCAGCTCTCCGGCGGTCAGCAGCAGCGTGTCGCCATCGGGCGGACGCTGATCAACAACCCCGACGTGGTGCTGGCGGACGAACCCACCGGCAACCTCGACGTCAGGAACACGCAGGAGATCATGGAGCTGTTCAAACGCTCGAACAAAAAATACGGACAGACGATCATCCTCATCACCCACGACGAGCATATCGCCATGCAGGCGGACCGCATCATCGCCATCGAAGACGGCAGGATCGTCAACAGCTGAAGGGGCCGGTGACGTTATGGGTATCGTATTGAAATGGAATTTCAGAACGCTGCTGAAAGATAAGCCCCGTCTGATCCTGACTCTTTGCAGTATCGCCAGCACCTATGCGCTGCAAACCGCCGTGGGGCTGTCGCTGATGAACTTTCGCGGCTATTCGGGAACCTCCGGCTGGGGCTTGCCGGATTATATCGGCGTGTTGGGCCCGCCCGTCGTTCAGTTCTCTTTTGCCGCCACCATGTACGTGCTCTTTGCGGTCTCCATTGCCGAACGGAAGGACCAATACCGTTTGATGCGCTCGGCGGGCTGTACCGTCCGGCAGTTCATCATCGGGTTTTTAACGGAGGCGTTGGCGCTTGATATCGCAGGCGGTCTGCCCGGCGTTGCTCTGGGGCTCCTGATCGCAAAGATCCAGCTTCGCGCGGTGGGGCTGCCGCTGCTTCTCTTGAACTATTTCGGTTCAACCGACGCGCTGTACGGTTTGCTGCCGCTGTTTTTGCTCGTTCCCTTGATGCTGCTGTTTGCAGGTGTCCAGCTTTGGATCCCCCCGAGAAACAAACGCAGAAAACCGCGCCGCAAGCCGTGTCCGCCGTTTAAGAAACGGCTGTTTCCCCGCCTTTTCGGCGCGGGCGGCAGGCTGGAATACGCGTTCTCGAAAAATGAGCGCCGTCACCGCTGGGGCGTGGTGTTTGCGGTGGTGGCAAACCTCTCGATCCTCTTTCTGCTCGCCGCCGGCGTATCGGCGCTTGCCGCAACAGACGCAAGGGACATAACGCCGACGGAGAACGATACTGTTTATCTTTCTTGCCCGAACGCGGCGAACTCCGGTTTCCTTGAGGAGGCGGACGCGTTTTTATCGCGTTTCCGTGAGGACGGTCTGTGTGGGGAATACTTCTCTTATTTATATTATATTGCGCCTCTGGCCGTGATCGTCGATAACGCCGAGCTGACGGCCAAAGAACCCGATACCATCCCGCTTTTTTATTCTTTTCGCACCTCCGAATTTTTCTCCGACGGGTCACGGCAGCCGTATCGATTTATCTACCCTCTGGATCAGGACCGGTCGCTCTTATTGTTCTATCTGGTCTTTTTGGATAACGAAGCCTACGACGCGCTGACCGCCGCCGAGGGAATCAGCGGCGCCGACGGCAGCGGCCTGCTTTACGTCGGCGGAGGAGAATCAGGCGACGGAAGCCTCCTGCTGTGGGACCGGGGATCAACGGGGCCGCTGTGTCTGCAAACCGTATCCGCATCTCTCTGGGAACAGATTCAGGAGAAGGAAGCGGCGTTACAGAAGCGATATACGGATTCGGGCGAAGACTTCGTGTTCGATCCGGCGGAGCTCACCCTTTCGGTATCGCCGGAAGCGCTTGCGGAACAAAACGCAGGCGTCATCGAAGTGCCCGTTGCAGGCAAGATCGATTCGGACGGAACCGGGATCTGGAATTTCGGTCCGATGATCATACTACCCTTTCGCGCGACAGAATACTATTTTCCCGCGCTGCGCGCCGCCGCGGTTTTATCCGAGCGTTTTTCGGCATATATGGAAACCGATTCGCCCGCCGCGCTGACCGCTGCGCTGCAGAAGGAGCTGGAAGCGAAAGGGTACGTAGTTTACACCCAAAAATTCGGCGTCAACTACGGGGCGCAAACTCTGGAGAAATATGAAGCGGTGGCAGCCGGTAAGACGGCGGTTGACATCCGCGATACGAATACGCGCCGCAAAACTGCCGGGCTTTTTCTGGACCAGGCGGAGCAATTCTTTTTCCGGTATTTCACCGTGACGATATTTTTGTCCATCGCTTTGAACATCGTAAATATCGTCCACATGAACCGTCTGTCCCGCAGGCGGGAATATGCGATCCTCACCTCCATCGGTCTGAGCGGCAGGCAGCGGCTGGGAATGTCGCTCTACGAAAGCTTCCGGTTCACGCTGCGCACCGTCGGCTGCGGCGCGGCAGCGCTGGTCGTGCTTGCCATGGTCCTCAGCGAGTCCGCCTCGACAGCATATACCGGCGAGCTGCTTGCCTCCACGGTGGACTGGAACGTCAGCGGCTGGTACAAAGAACACGCCTTTTTTGAACGGCTCTGGGACACGGCGCAGAATCTGGCGGTCACGTTAAAACCCTATTGGTATCTGGTCCTTTTTACCGTCGGTTTTTTGTTCTTCGGCTACCTTATCACCGAAACGATCGTGAATAAAAAGATGGACAAGGACGAGCTGGTGCCCATCTTAAAGGACGATATCCAGGGGTAAACCGCCGGATTTTCACGCAAAACGGCGGATTCATGCAGATTAGTGTAAATA
>JAFRTA010000026.1 GCA_017427315.1 Clostridia bacterium | reverse complement strand
GTCCGCCGGAGGTCTTGATTGATTGATGGATGGATTGTTCTGCTGCAGCGGATCACGCAACAAGGTTGGAAACGCCGAACAGGTTCGTCAGACCCAGCCATGCGTTGATGAAATAAAGCTGAAGCTGCGACCAGAAGCTGACGAAACGGTATTTCAGAAGCGTGCCGAAATCGTCTTTATAGGTATCTTCGTATTTCGTCGTGCGGGTCGTGAAGGTGCTCAGGTCGTTCTCGTCGAGTTCGAATACGCGCACGCCGCGCAGTTTCGTAAGACCGTAGGTCGAAACGCCGCAGGTTTGGGTGTTGATCAGCTCGAATTCTTTATTTTCCGGATTCGGGAAGTCGAGCTGGAAGCTGTTGACGTGGTCATGGCCGCTGATCAGCGCCAGGACGCCGCCGATCTCGCGCACGGTATCGACTTCGCCGCCGTCGACCTCGGAGCAGGTGGGCGCCTCGTTCATCGAACTGCCCTCAACCGCCCAGGAAGGCAGTCTGTAGAACTTTTTGTGATGGCCGAAAGAACCTTCTGTTCCGAACGGCACTTCTTCCAGCACTTCGTAAATGTTCGGGACGATGATATGCTGGAATACGAAGGAGGGAACGGGCTCGCCGCCGTTTTCTTCCGTCAGCGCCGCGGCGGTCTGCTTCATCCATTTGAGCTGATTCTCACGCACATGATCGTAGCCGCCGGTATCCGGATCGTAAGAGCCGCTGTCGAGGATCCAGAGGTTGAACGCGACTTTGCTTCCGTCGGAGGAGAGGATCGGCACGTTATAGGTGCCGCAGCCCTCGAGATCGACGGGCGCGCCGCTCTCGTCGAGAAGCGTATCGTCCTGATCAACGGAAATGTTGCATTTGTATTCCTGATAGATCGCCATCTGTTCTTCTTTGGAGAGGTCGTGCTTCTGGTCGTCGTGGTTGCCGAACGTAGCGGCGACGGGGATCCCGAAGGGCTCGATCATCTCAAACATCGCGCGGACCGCTTTCTGGGCGTTGCTTGCGTTCCGGCTGCTGGAGCCGTCGATATTGTCGCCGGTCAGAACGATCAGGTCGGGCTTTTCCGTTGCGATCATTTGCTCGATAAACGCTTTTGTGATGCCGGAAAGCGTGTGGTTATCCTGAATATCCGCAAGCTGAAGGATCTTGAATTTGCCGTCTTCGTTGAATTGCATCTGTCTCTCGCTCGCGGAGGGAACTGCGGCGGAAAGGAGCCCGGGCAGAACGCCGAGAACGAGCAGAACACACAATACCGCCGCCAATATTTTTTTTACCGTTGGTTTCACTGATAAAACGCCCTTTCTTATTTTTATTCCAATATTATATTATACAATTCTATTTTGAAGAATGCAAGCAAAAAATGAAAACGGTTTTCGTTGCCGCGCCCCCGCATCTCCGCTTCAGGCTGGAGAAACGGCTTTCGCTGCAGGCAAAAAACGGCGCGCAGGATCAGGCGACCAGTTTGGAAATGCCGAACAGGTTCTGCAGGCTCATCCACGCTTTGACGAAAAGAAACTCGAACTGCGTCCAGAAGCTTATGAATCTGTATTTTAACAGCGAGCCGAAATCGTCCGAATAACTGCCGACATAGGTGATCGTGCGCGTTTCATACGTGTCGGGAGCGTTTTCGTCAAGCTCGAAGACCCGGATGCCGCGCAGCTCGGTCAGACCGTAGGTCGCGACGCCGCAGGTCTGCGTGTTGACGATATCGAATGCTTTGTTCTCTGCATTCGGATAGGGGACCTGAAAGCTGTTCGCATGGTCGTGACCGCAGACGAGCGCGAGCACGCCGCCGATTTCAAGCGCAGTCTGCACTTCGCCGCCGTCAACCTCCGAGCAGGCGGGCGGCTCGTTGAGCACGCTGCCCTCTGCCGCGGCGTCGGGCAGCAGATACGCTTTTTTCAGATGTATGATCGAGCCGTTCGTTCCGAGCGGGACTTCCTTCAGCGCTTCGTAAACGTTCGGAACGATGATGTGCTGGAATCCGAAAGACGGCACGGGATCGCCGCCGTTGTCGGCGGCGAGCGCGGCTGCGGTCTGTTTCATCCATTTCAATTGGTTCTCGCGAACGTGGTCGTAGCCGCCGATATCCTGATCGTAGGCGCCGGAGTCAAGACACCAGACGTTGAACGCGACGCGGCTGCCGTCGGAGGACCGG
>JAFRTA010000204.1 GCA_017427315.1 Clostridia bacterium | reverse complement strand
GTCTGCGGGTTCTCCGGCGGAAAAGCGGAAAAGCTTGACACCGTCGTCGGCGGGTTCGGCCGCGCCGTCTCCGAAACCGACGCGCTCGGACTGCTGCCCACGAATCCCTGCCGCTTCATTCTCGAAAACCGGACGGAGCTTTTGAGCACCGCGGATGGCCGACGCGTCTGTCGGCTCGGGAAAAACGGTTTGCCCGAGCCGGAAGACGAACGGTATACGCTCGTGCAGCCGGTCAGGCTCCGTCTTCTGCACGAGCTTCCCGTAAAAACGCTCGGCACCGACGGTTCCGAAACGGGGGAGACGACGCTGCCTGCGGGTACGGAGCTCGACTATATCCGTACCGACGGCGAACGGACGGCGGATTTGCGGCTTGCGGACGGCGGTGAGGTGCGCGTGGAGGTCGGGAAGTCCGATTGGGGCTTTACCGTGGCGGGCTTCGACGTGCGGGAGATTTTCGACGGCGTGCGTTACGGCTGATGAACCGTATCCTGCAGTCGGGCTGCGCGGTTTGCCGGCCGGTTCTGCTGCAGGAAGATAAAAAAAAGTCCCCCTCGATCGAGGGGGATACTTTTTGCTCTTTTAAGCAACGGTCTCGGTGACGAAATCTTCGTCAGCCAAATCAGCGGAAACGTATTCTTCCTCTGCGGGAACTTCCGCCTCTTTCTTGTCGAGGAATTTCTTCACAATCGCGTAAACGGCGGCGGCGATGCCGGCGACGGCGACGATGATGGCAATGACCTTCAGAACCTTTTTCATTGATTTGACCGTCCTTTCTCAAAAAGTGAATTTGACTCAAGCCTCGGTTTTGTCAAGCTTTACGGCAAGAGCAGCCTTCTTGTGCGCGGCGTTGTTTTTGTGGATAAGTCCCTTCGCCGCCGCTTTGTCGATTTTTTTCACGGCAAGCTTCACAAGCTCCGCTTTATCCGCCGCGTTATTATCAATGGCGGCGTTGGCCTTTTTAATCGCCGTTTTCAGCGAGGACATCGCAGCCTTATTGCGCGCATTTCTGGTCGCGGTGACGAGAACTCTTTTTTTCGCGGATTTGATATTGGGCATAATTCCACCTCCTTCGATTTATATATATCGTATCATAACACTTTTTTTCTGTAATTGCAAGCCCTTTTTTATCTTTTTTTCGCCGTCCGCGGCCGGGGGCCGTGCGGTGGAAAAACCGCAGAAAAACGTTCCCGGTTTGCGTAACGGCGGCTGCTTTTTCGGGCGGAAACGGTCGGAGCACGGCGAAAAGAGCGGTTTTCGCCGTGTTTTTTTCTTGACAAATCGTATTTTGTCGATACAATATATAGTAGATTACCGGACTGATTTATTGATATCTGGAGGCTGCGGATGAAAAAGGAAAAGAACCGACCGGACCGGGAGGATACCGCAAAGAAAAAGGGCGACCCCGCCGCTTTGCAGCCGCCGGCCGGATTGCCGGAGGAAGAAGCGTACGACGGGGAGTATTTCGACGGGGAATACGAAGAAGAGTACGACCCTGCGGACGACGTACGGGTCTGTCCGCGCTGCGGGAAGCTGCTGATTCCCGGAAAGCCGTTTTGTCCGAATTGCGGGAACCTCGTCGATATTGTGCCGGAGAGCAATCCCACCCGCGGGGAATTCCGTGCGGCGCGCAGCGCGAAGACGCGCCGCGCGGCGGCGGTCATCGGC
>JAFRTA010000203.1 GCA_017427315.1 Clostridia bacterium | reverse complement strand
AATTCTGATTTATCGGGCAGCGAAGCTGCCCGATAAATCATAATTTATTCCTCTGTATCTTCCCGCTGATCGACTTCGGCAGGGAATCCCGGAACACGACCTTGCGGGGATATTTATACGGGGCGGTGTGCTGCTTGACGTAGTTCTGGATCTCTTTTTTCAGTTCCTCGGTGCCGACCGTCCCCTTGGTAAGCACGACGCTCGCCTTGACGATCTGCCCGCGGATCTCGTCGGGCTCCGCGGAAACGCCGCATTCGAGAACGTACGGCAGCTCCATGATGACGCTCTCGATCTCGAACGGGCCGATCCGGTAGCCGGAGGATTTGATGATATCGTCCACACGGCCCTCGTACCAGAAGTAGCCGTCCTCGTCCCGCCACGCGGTGTCGCCGGTATGATACAGTCCGTCGTGCATCGCTTCGTTCGTCTTTTCGTCTTCTCTGTAATACTGACGGAACAGCCCGACCGGCGCGCCGTTGCCGATCTTTACGACGATCTCGCCGACCTCGCCGTCCGCCACGGAATTGCCGTCCGCGTCCACAAGGTCGATGTCGTACTGCGGCGACGCCTTGCCCATCGAGCCCAGCTTCGCCGTCGTGCCGTAAAGATTGCCGATCACGAGCGTGGTCTCGGTCTGTCCGAAGCCCTCCATGATCTCGAGGCCCGTCGCCTTGCGGAACTGTTTCGCGACCTCCGGGTTCAGCGCTTCGCCCGCGCTGGTCATATGCTTGACGGAGGAGAAATCGTAGCCTGAGAGATCCTCCTTGATCATCATGCGCAGCATCGTCGGGGGAGCGCAGAACGTGGTGATGCCGTATTTTTTGAACATCGGCATGATGTCCGCCGCGTCGAAACGGTCGAAATCATAGACGAAAACCGCGCCCTCGCACATCCACTGGCCGTAAAGCTTGCCCCAGAGGGATTTGCCCCAGCCTGTGTCGGAGATCGTAAAATGCAGACCGTCCGGCTCGCAGCAGTGCCAGTATTTCGCGGTGACGAAATGTCCGAGGGAATAGGTGTGCTTGTGCTCGACCATTTTCGGGTTGCCCGTCGTGCCGGAGGAGAAGAACATCAGCGCCGCATCGTCGCCGCCGGGCGTATCGTCGGCGCGCTCGAAATGGCTCGAGAATCTTTTATACTCTTTGTCGAAATCGTGCCAGTCCCCGCGGCAGCCTTCCGCCATGATCATCGTTTTCACGCCGGGACATTTTTTCGCCGCTTCCGCCGCGATCTCGGCGGTATCGCCCACGCTCGTGCAGACAATCGCGGAAACGCCGGCGGATTCGAAGCGGTAAATGAAATCGTGTTCTTTCAGCAGGAACGTGGCGGGAACCGCGATCGCGCCGAGCTTGTGCAGAGCGATCATCGCAAACCAGAACTGGTAATGCCGCCGCAGGACCAGCATGACCTTGTCGCCCTTCTTGATGCCGAGCGATGAGAAGTAATTCGCGACGCGGTTGCTTTCTTTTTTGATATCCGCAAAGGTAAAACGGCGTTCTGTTTTTTCTTTATCGATATGGATCATCGCAAGCTTGTCGGGATAGGCCTTTGCGATCTCGTCGACGATATCGAACCCGAAATTGAAGTGTTCGGTGTTTTTGAAGCTGATTTTTTCAAGCGCGCCTTCGGGCGTTTCGACTGCGTCGACGTATTTTTCGGCGATCAGCCTTCCGGTGAACCGCGCGCCGACGGGGGAGTGGATCTT
>JAFRTA010000202.1 GCA_017427315.1 Clostridia bacterium | reverse complement strand
GCGGGATCGAGGGCAGTCTCATCGGCGGTCTCATCCGCGCCGTTCTCCGCCGCGTCTTCGGCGTTGTCCGCGCCGGTGAGCTGTTTCCAGTGTATCTTGCAGTAATACTTTCCGTCGATGGGCGGATATTTTTCGCTGTCCACCCGCGCCTCGTTCTGGCAGTCGTATTCTTCGTTATAGGCGCAGCGGATCGCGTCCTCGCCGCCCTCAGTCACGCTCCTGCCGGCGGAGACCGCGAACACGACCACGCAGAACGCGGAAATCAGGATCGCCGCGACCTTCGTGCCGAGCGGTTTTTTGAAAACCCGCTCCAGATCAATCGCATTGTCAAGCTTTTTATGTTTCTCAAAGAATCTGCAGATCAGCTTCGCGGCAAAAAAGCCGACGACACCCGCAAAAATGCCCGCGCACATCCCGCCGAGCACGTCGGTCGGGTAATGCACCATCAAATAGATGCGGGAGCTGCCGACGAGCAGCGCGACGATCGGGCACATCGCGGCGAGTTTTTTGCGTTTGTCCGCCGCGAAGCAGAGCATCATCGAAAACGCGATCTCGAACGCGCCGGTCGTATGGCCCGAGGGGAAGGAATAATCCGACTCCGAGAGCATGCCCGCCGTTGTATACCAGAGCCAGTAGTCCGCGTCGCCCTGCAGCGTATTGTACGGCCGCACGCGCAGGACCATGGGTTTGAGCACGAGATTCGTGATGATCGTGCCGACCGCGATCGCGATCACAAGCGAAGCGCCGTATTTGCGCGAACGCTTAAAAAGGCAGAGGATCAGCCCGAGGACCGCCATGGGGATCACGAACATCTCGTCGCCGATGCTCGTGAACAGCTTCGCAAGCACCGTGAGCGCTTCGTTCTGGATCGCGCCGAAAACGCGGTAGATCGCCATATCGAAGCCGAGCGCCGCCGAATCGAGCGTCTGACCGATCGTGGCGGCAAGAAGAATACCTGTCATAATCATCGCTCCTGTTCTTTTTGTTACATTAAATATTATACAGGTCCGGCGGAAAAAATCAACACAAATCTGATCTTCCTATTGAAAAAAAAAGCTGTCGTATGATAAAATAAAATGAATTATCATTATAATAATCAACGGGAGAGAATATGAAAAAGCTGTATAACTGGTTCGCTTCATGGCGTATTACGAAAGCGCTGATGAAAAAACCGATTTTTCAGAAGGTGTTGAGCTACGAATTCCTGATGTACCTGTTTTTCGGCGTACTCACGACGGTCGTCTCCTTCGCGACGCTGTATCTCTGCCAGCGGATTATGCCGCTCGACAAGGTACTGTTCACGTTATTCGGGTTCGACTTTACCTGGGACATCATCGCGCAGTGCATTTCCTGGATCGTCGCCTGTACTTTCGCGTTCGTGACGAATAAGCATTTCGTATTTGAGAGCCGGGAGCGCGCGCCGAAGGTCGTTTTCAAGGAATACACGACCTTTATGGGCGGCAGGGTGATCTCGTTCCTCGTTTTTGAGGAAGGGCTCTATATTCTGCTCGACCGGCTGATCCTTTCGCATTTCCTCTCGGTGAACGCAAGCAAATACATCAGTAAGGTCATTGTGGCGGTATTTGTCGTCATATTCAATTATCTCGTAGGCAAGTTCGTCTCGTTCCGCAAAAAAGACGCGGGCGAACCGGACGGGGATGCAACGGAAACAACGGAAACGGAGACGGCGGAAGAATGAATTTTGCAACGATCAACAACGCGACCGGTCAGCAGGAGGGCTTCGCGCTCGTAAAGTCCTGCGAGGTCAAAAGCTCGAAAAACGGCTCGAAATATCTCGACATCGTGCTCGCCGACAAATCGGGCGAGATCTCCGCGAAGCTCTGGGATTATCAGGAGGGGCTGCACAAGGATATCGTCGCGAACGTCATCGTGAAGGTGCGCGGGCAGGAGCAGAGCTACAACGGCAAGCCGCAGTTCAAGATCGACCGCATCCGCCTGATCACTGCGTCGGACGACGTCAATATTGCGGACTATATTCCCTCCAGCGGCTACGACG
>JAFRTA010000025.1 GCA_017427315.1 Clostridia bacterium | reverse complement strand
TGTCTTCCAGCTTCACGGCGTAGGAATAAGCGGAATCGCAGACCGAAAACGCCTGATCCCTGCCGAATTCCCGGTACATCTCCCAGAGGTCGTCGGGAAAGGCGACGGGCCTGACCTGTGGGCGGCACTCTTCCGCCGGAAGGTGCGAGAATTCTTCCGTGACAAGGCTCTTGTAATCGGTATTTTCAAGGTCGCACCACGGTTTTTCCCACGGGCGGTCTTGAAACCGGAGCGGTTGCTCATATACGCTGACCCACGCGCGGCTGAAATGAAAATCGTGCGTCGCGGTCAGAACATATACGTTCTTGCCGCTTTCCTTTACCTCGCGCAGAATCGATATAAACTCCCGATGGCTGTCGACGTCGCCCGCGTCCGTCAGATCGCCCGTGATGAGGATCGTGTCGATATCCTCCCGTGCGGCGAGATCGGCGAAAACGTTTTTGTTGATCTCGTGCCGCAGAAGATCGCGCGGGTTGTTGGCTCCGCCGTTGAAGAGGGTCGATTTCGAGATGTAATGCGTGTCGGATAATACTGCAAATCGCATATCGGCTGCCTCCTTTTTGATATTATTCTTTATTATCATATCATCCTTTCTGCGGTTTGTAAACAAGAAAAATTCAAGTTTCGCCCGCGCGCGACGGGTTTTCGCGTTTTGTATTATTTTATTGTTTACTTTTTGATTTTAATGTGTTAAAATTGAAAAGCATTATCCGAAAGGGGTTTCGATATGAGCACCCAGAGAGACAGAATCAAAGACGAAGATACCGATTTCCTGTTGAGCTGTATTTTGCAGTTGAAGGACCTTGACGAATGCTATGAGTTCTTTGAGGACCTTTGTACCGTGCCGGAGATCAAATCGATGGCGCGCAGGCTTGCCGTGGCGAAAATGCTCACCGAAAAGCGCAAATATGAGGAGATCGTCGAAAAGACCGGCGCCTCCACAGCGACGATCAGCCGCGTCAACCGCAGTCTCTGCTACGGCAACGGCGGCTACGAGAAGCTGTTCGCCCGCATCGAAGAAGAGAGCGGCGAATGAGCGGATACGGGGAATTCGCGTATTATTACGACGCGCTGACGCGCAACGCGGAATATGAAAACAGAGCGGAAAAGATCGCTTCGTTCCTGCGCAGATACGGCAAAACGCGCGGCATTCTGCTCGACGCCGCCTGCGGCACGGGCACCATGGCGGAGCTGTTCTCCCGCATGGGTTACGACGTGATCGGCGTCGATTCGTCGCCCGAGATGCTTGCCGCCGCGCAGGAGAAAAAGTTCGAAAGCGGCAGCAATATCCTCTATCTCAACCAGGATCTGCGTTCGCTTGACCTTTACGGTTCGATCGAATGCGCGGTCTGCTGCCTCGACAGCCTGAACCATATGCCTGACGAAGAGGGCTTGCGCGACGCGATACGCTCAATCGGTTTTTTTATGGAAAAAGACGGGATCTTCGTCTTTGACGTAAACACAAAGTATAAGCACGAGAAGGTGCTCGGCGACAACGCCTTTGTATACGA
>JAFRTA010000201.1 GCA_017427315.1 Clostridia bacterium | reverse complement strand
GGGGCTCCATTCGACGCCGTAAGTGTTGAACTCGCTGTAAGGATCGCCCTTGACGAGATATTTCTTCGAGCCGAGCGCCTTGTGCGCGCTCTCATAACCGTCGTAATGGATGTTCGAGCTGACGGTATTCTTTTTGTTCGAGTCGTAATAGAGGCTTTCGAATACGTCGATCTCCGCGCCGTCTTTGCCGCCGTTGCCGATATCGCACACGCCCGCGCAGTAAAGCCAGAACGCGCCCCAGAGATCATGCCCGCGCGGCAGGATGCAGCGCACCTCAAAATAACCGTAGGTCTGCAGATAGCTGTCGCCGGTATCCATGCCGTAGGAATACCAGCCCGCCGGGCCGCCGTCCAGCCCCTCGGGATAATAGGCGGTGCGGATCGAGAGATTGCCGTCCGCGACGCTCGCCATCTTCTTATCCCAGTAGCCGCCGCGGCGCACCGCATAGTCGTCCCAGACGTAATGGCCGCGCCACACGCTCTCGTCCACGCAGTCGCCGTTGAACTCGTCCGCCCAGACGAGATAGAATTTGTCCATATCGATCTTTTCGCCGGTCGCGTAATACGGAATACCGAATATCGTGCAGAAAACCGAGATCACGGACATGAAAAACGCGATGATTTTGTCGAACATAACAGGGACTCCTTTCCGATCGGTATATTTGATTTATAGGGATATTATAGCATGAGAGAAATAAGTTTACAATATGGAATTTATGAAATCCTGATTTGTCGCAGAGCGACAAATCAGGATTTATGTGAAATGTAAACTGTGAAATGTGAACTGTGGGTAGCAATTGCATCTCACATTTCACATTTCACATCTCACTGAATACTTAATTTGACGAGGTCGAATACCTCGGCAAATTCAGTATTTACAGAGATCGTATATCGCCCCTGTATTTTTTTACGAACGCCTCGTTGATTCCGTCTCCGCCGTCGATATTGCTTGAGGCGAAGACCTCGGGCGTCACGCCGTGGGAAAGCATGATCTCGATACAGCCCGCAACGGCAGCGTTCAGGATCGCCGCCCCCGCGCTCGTTGAGGTCGGTGCGGCGTTTCTGCCGAGCTCTTCGAAATATACGCTCGCATCGCCGATGCAGCCGCGGTTGTCGAGAACGATATCCGCGATCTCAAACAAACGCTTCCCGCTCGCATGGCGCGACGCGCTCGCGCGGGAATGCCGCAGGTTCGTAAGCGCGATCACGCAAAGCCCCCGCTCCTTCGCGAGCAGCGCCATGTCGACGCACACGCCGTTCCTGCCTGAGTTCGAAATGACGACGATCGCGTCGCCCGCCCGCATTCCGTAGCTTTCGAACAGGATTTCCGCATAGCCGGGCAGACGTTCCATTTCGGTGCTCTTCGATGCGGATTCGTGCAGCATCAGCGCCGTTTCAAGCACCGGTCGCACGCGCACGAGACCGCCCGCGCGGTAGAACAGCTCCTCTGCGAGCATGTGCGAATGCCCCGTGCCGAACAGAAAGATCTCGTGTCCGCTCTCGAGCGTCCGCGCAAAGGCGGCGGCGCATGCGTCGATCGCGCCGAGCTGCGTTTCTGCGATCTCGTTTAGCACGTTTCGCAGGTTGTCAAGATATTCAAGGGATTTTTTCATTGTCTTCCTCCGTTCTTCCGCGGGCTTTTTCCGTTATACGAGTTTCATCGCCGCCAGGACCGCGCCGTAAACGGGCGGGTTCCGCAAAAGCCCGATAGAGACGTCTTCGAATTCCGTTCGGACGAAATATGCAAACGCCTCGCGGAAAAAGGAATAATGCTCGAAAATGCCGCCCCAGAGCCCGACCGGCGTTCCCGGGTGCAGTTTGCGCAGCAGCGCGTTTGTCGTTGCGGCAAGGCTTTCCGCGTGAGCGCGCATGATCCGGATCGCGACCGCGTCGCCGCCGGTTACGCAGTCGAAAAACGACGGCGCGAACGCCGCGATTTTATCGCGGGGCAGGGGAGGATCGTAAAACAGGCCGATCAGACCGTCAAGATCGGCAAGCCCGAAGAACGACAGCACTTCTTCGGTCAGAAGCGTTTCCGGACCGCTGTTCTCCGCGCCGCGGATCGCCGCCCTGACCGCGTCCAGCGACAGCGCGTATCCGGAGCCCTCGTCGCCGAGGATATGCCCCCAGCCGCCCGTATGCAGGATCGACCCGTCCGGGAGCCTGCCCGCCGCCATGGAGCCGGTGCCGCAGATCACCGCCGCTGCGGGACCGTCGACGCCCATCGCCTCCAACGCGATATAAACGTCGGTGTGCATGCCGATCCTTCCGCAGTCGACGATCCCGCCGCAGAGGCGTTCGGTCAGCGCGTCGTCCGCCCGCTCCGAGAGCGCGGAGAGCCCGAGGAACGCGGCGGTCAAAGCGATATCATGCTCAAAGAGCACGCCGTCGACGATCTCTTTCAAGTTTTTTCGCGCGGCTTCAAAACCGATCGCGTTGTAATTGAGCCCGCCGCCGACGTATTTCGCGACGGGTCTGCCGGTTTCGTCACAGACGAGCGCGGTGGTCTTCGACCCCCCGCCGTCGACGCCGAGGAAATAGTTCAAGTTCGGTGCCTCCCTGTTTTAATGGACAATGGATAATGGATAATGGATAATGAAGGATCCATTATCCATTGTCAATTATTCATTGCAGACTGTAAACGCCGTGCGTTTACAGCCTGATGCCGTACGCCGTGTCGCCCCCGAGCGTTTCGAGGAAGGTGAACCCGTACTTTTCATAAAAGCTTCTGCCGACGTCGTTGCCTGTGCCGACGGTCAGCATCACGCCCGGCACGCCCTTTTCGCGCAGGTGCGCGCAGAGCGCGTCGACCATTTTGTGCCCGAGTCCCTGCCGCTGGTATTCCGGCAGCACGTCGATGTGCAGATGCGCGGGATAGTCCTTTTTGTATTTGTTCTGCAGGATCGTCGACCCGCGCGCGGCGATGCGGTGCATGAGAAGCCTTGCGGGGATGCGAGGTACGTATTCTTTGAGGAAAACCGGTCGGTACGCGCCGTAATCCTCCGCGCAGATCACGTATCCGACCGCGCGGTCGTTATCGTCCGCCGCGACGAAGCAGTTCTGCGGCTCCTTCTCGAGATAGTAATCGCAGTAGGTCGTGAGGATATAGTGCCGCCCCGCCTCGTCCAGATCGCTGGGTCCCTCGCTGTTGAGACAGACGAAGCGCACGTCTTCGAAGTCCTTTGCGTCATACGGTCTGATGGTCATGACGTTCCCTCCCGGTGGTTTTGTAATATATTATCATTTTTATTGAAAAAAAGCAATTGTAAATTGAGATATGACCGCTCAGCCGTTAAATCTCGGTTTACAGGGAAAAGGGATCAGAAAGAAGGGAGAAGAAAACGCGGAATAAACGCTCTGCGTCTCGGTTGTTGCCCTGCTCTTGATTTGCTGAAACATCATAAATACCTTAAGAAACGCATACGCAGAGTCTTTCGGTGATGCTTACATGATTTTTTAAAAGCTCTGCGCCCTTCTGCCTGCCCCCTTATCCTTAAATCGGAAATTCCGTCCTTGAAAATTTTTCCCGCTTATGATAAAATAAAATCAGAACTTCCCGAAAGGATGATGAATATGTCGATCACTCCCGAAAGCACGCTGAAGCAGGTCATGGAAACGCCGGTCGGCAGCGATCTCGTCGCCATGGTCGGTTATCACGCCGGCGTTCCCGACGCGGTGCTGCACAACCCGCTGATCGGAAAGATCCGGCTGAAAAGCCTCTCGAAGCTGCTGAAAAAACAGCTTCCGCCCGAGACGGTCGCGCATCTGTGCCGTCTGCTCGATTACACCCCGGAGAAGGTCGTCACAAAGGACGAGGTCGACCCGCGCTGGTGGAAGGAGTCCGTGATCTATCAGATCTATCCGCGCTCATTCATGGATTCGAACGGCGACGGCATCGGCGATCTGCCGGGCATCCTCTCGAAGCTCGACTATCTCAAAGATCTGGGAGTGGACGTGATCTGGCTCAGCCCGATCTACGACTCGCCTAACGACGATATGGGCTACGACATCCGCGATTACCGGAAGATCATGACCGAATTCGGCACGATGGACGATTTCGACGCTCTGCTTGAGGGCATCCACGCGCGCGGGATGCGCCTTGTGATGGACCTCGTCGTCAACCATACCTCGGACGAGCACGAGTGGTTCCGAAAGGCGCTCGCGGGCGACGAAAAGTATAAAAATTACTATATTTTCAGAAAAGGAAAGGGCGAGGGGATCCCGCCCAACAACTGGACCTCGCTGTTCTCCGGTCCCGCGTGGAATTACTACCCGGAGCTGGACGAGTGGGCGCTGCACCTGTTCTCGAAAAAGCAGATGGACCTGAACTGGGACAATCCCGAGGTCCGCGCGGACGTGGCGGATATGGTGTCCTGGTGGCTCGAAAAGGGCGTAGACGGCTTCCGCATGGACGTGATCAACATGATCTCGAAAACGAAGGACCTGCCGGACGGAAGCCCGCTGGTGGGCGAGTTCATCGGCTACGGCGGCGAGCATTATTTCTGGGGACCGCACCTGCAGGAGTATCTGCGCGAGCTGAATGAAAACTCCTTCAAAAAATTTCCCGAATCGTTCTGCGTCGGCGAGACCGGCGGCATCGGCGTGGAGATGGCGAAGTATCTCGTTGACGACTCGCGCGAAGAGATCCGCGAGACCTTCCTGTTCGATCAGCTCGAGGCGCCCGGCAAACAGCGCTGGGACGATTACCGCTACGATCTGAAATACCTGAAATATATGTTTACGAAATACCAGACTGCGCTGCACGGCTCCTCGTGGCCGACGCTGGTGATCGAGAACCACGACAACCCGCGTATGGTATCGAAGGTCAATCCCGATTCCGCGTTCCGCAAGCCCGTCTCGAAGCTGATCGGCGCGATGCTGCTCACCGGCAGGGGTACGCCCTATATCTTCCAGGGGCAGGAGCTCGGCATGATGAACTGCAGGTTCCGCGATATGAGCGAGATCCGCGACGTGGAATCGGTCAATAAATACGCCGAGATGACGAAAAAAGGCGTCGCGCCGGACAAGGCGTGGAAGACCATTCTCGCCGGTACCCGCGACAACGCCCGTACCCCCATGTGCTGGAGCGCCGACGTCAACGCGGGCTTCACGACGGGCACGCCGTGGATCCGCGTGAACGGCGATTTCCGTGAGTGCAACGCCGAGGCGGAAATGTACGACGGCACGAGCCCCTTCCATTATTATAAGACGCTGATCGCCCTGCGCAAGAAGTATAAAGAAGCGCTCGTCTACGGCGACTTCGAGCCGCTGAAGACGAACGATCAGACCTTCTGCCTTTACCGGACGGGCAGGGAGAAAAGATTTTATATCGAGATGAACCTGACCGAAAAGACGGTCAGCCGCCCGCTTCCCGTTCCCGAAGGGGGCAAGTGCGTGCTGTCGAGCTGCGCCGCCCCCGCGGACGTGCTCCGGCCGTATGAAGTGAACGTATATAAAATGAATTGAATCCGGGTCCGTCGGAGCTCCGACGGACCTCGGATTTTTCGCGGAAAAACGGGAGAAAGACAGCGCTTTGTTTTGCAGAGGTCGGAGAAACGTATGAAAAAAACATTGGCCGTTTTCATAATACTGCTTCTTTTGTCGGTTTTGCCGGTAAAAGCGGCGCAGGAGTGGACGCTCGGCGACGTGAACGCCGACGGAAGAATAAGCGCCTCCGACGCGCGGCTCGTACTGCGCCGCGCCGCTCGGTTGGAAGAATTCGAAACTGCGAGGGAGAACGCCGCCGACGCGGACCGTTCCGGGCGCGTGACCGCTTCGGACGCGCGCCTGCTGCTTCGGGTCGCGGCGCGGCTTGAAACGCTTCCCGCCGACGAGACGACGCGGGTTTCCGGCCTGACGGAAGCTTCAGAGCCCCCGACGCTGCCGGGGAGTACGGAAATCCACGCGCAGCCGGAGGATCCCGACGGAGACGGAATCCGGATCGACCCGTTCCGCTGGTGGACGACGGAGGTTGAATTCAACAGAAGCAGGTATATCCTGCCGGATACGAACGGAACGCCCGCTGAAGCGGACGTTCTGACGGAGTATCTGGCGCTGACGCGTTCCGGGTGCTATCGCTGCGAATATACCGAGGCGACGGAATACTCCGACGATTCGGATTCGTCTGCCGTGGCTTACGATAATTTCGAGCTGGAGCGAGACGGCGGCGACGTGCGTGTCCGGCGGTTTACGGAGACGTTCTCCGTCTTGCGAACAGCGGGAGATACGTATCTCGTTTCGGATGAGCACGCCTGTTACGCAAAGGTAACCGGGGCGGTGAGCGCGCTTGACCGGATCTTCATGGGCGGAGACCTCGAAACGGTTTTGTCCGCGCGGCTGCCCGCCCCGGGGACGGATCCCGCCTCATTTTCATGGGGCTGCAAAACGTTCGGCGAAAACACCGCCGACTGCTGGACCTGCAGGACGGAAGACGGAATTTGGGAATTCGTTCTGTTCGGCGGCGCGGTCCGGTGGGTCACGGTATATGATTCGGACGGGTATTTTTGCAGCTCGTTCTTGATAGATTCCTATTCGCCGGACGTCGATTCCGCCCGGTTGTCCGTGCCCGCGGAGTACCGGCTTCTGCCGACGGCGGTCTTTTTCGGGGTAAGCGTTTGGTAAATACTGATTTGTCGCGGAGCGACAAATCAGTATTTACCTTCGGGCGACAGCCCGATAAATCAGAATTTACCCGCCGATCATCTCCCGGATCTCCTTCATCACCTGCGTCATTTCCGCGTAGAACGCTTCCGCGCTGACGCGCAGGGCGCCTTCGCCGAAGATGATGATCTGCTCCATGCCGTCCGAGGTCACGACGCGCACGCGGTGGTCCTTCGCCAGCTCGTGCGAGGTGATCTCGATGTAGGTGTCGGCGGTCTCCGCCTCTTTGGTATATACGACGCTCACGCCGCCGACCGTGTCGATTTCACGGTCGGCGCCTTTGACTTTATAGGCGTCGAACACGAGGATGACCTCGCATTTTTTATATCCGCCGTAATTGCAGAGCAAACGCAGAAGCGCTTCGCGCGCGGCGTCCATGTTTTTCTCGGAGAGTCTCCGCAGCTCGTCCCACGAATAGATGACGTTATAGCCGTCGACGAGAAGATATTCCCTGCCGAGATATTTCGGCTTTGTTTTATCCCGGGGCTCCCGGGGCGCGCAGGGACGGTCCGGCCTGTGCAGGTCGTACGGATCCTCCCGGTTCTTCACCGGTCCGTATGCCTTTTCAAAGATCTGCATCAGCTCTTTGTCGAGGGCGAAGATATCGGGCCGGCTGCCGCCTCTTCCGGCAGGCGCACCCGTCGGAAGAGGCGCGGAAAACGTATCCGGTTCTCCCGCTCTTTTTTTCGGCAGCGCGGACGGCAGGTGCATATGCCGCGGGACCTCGTCCCATTTGACCGTATGGCCCGCGCCGTGGGCGCAGAAGACCGAATCCGCGCTGTTTTCCGTGTCGGCGTCCGCGTCGTAGCCGATCTCCGCAATGACCCGCTCCGCGTCGTGACAGGGAGCATAGCCGTGAAACGCGGTGCGCAGGCTCCCTTTGCCGCGGGTATACTGCGTTACCTCGCGGCTGTAATCCGCAAGGAGCGAGGCGGGGGCGGTCCCTTTGATCAGAGAGATTTCCCCGTCCTGTTCGGGGGGAGAGAATTCCCCGCTCATTTTCTGAATATCCGTCATCGCCCTGCCGACGTTTTCCTGCGGGATCGAGAGCGTGAATTCGAGGACGGGCTCGAGCAGCACGCTTTCGGCACTGTGCAGTCCCTGCCGCACGGCGCGGTAGGTCGCCTGCCGGAAGTCGCCGCCCTCGGTGTGCTTCGGGTGC
>JAFRTA010000200.1 GCA_017427315.1 Clostridia bacterium | reverse complement strand
TGAAGGATATGCTTGTATGATTTATCTTGTCGTTGGTAAATTGAAACTCGATTGTACTCCTTTGTTTCCCTAACTTTTCACGGTTTTAAGAAAAGAACCTTATACAACGCTTTACTTGACTACAGAAATAAAGTGTTGTATTATATTACAATATCCGGATTTATCTCTTTTCCGGAAAAGGAGGCGGATCTGCATGCAAGACAGTATTCCTTCCCCCGAAGCGGCGGCGCGTTCGCTCTGCGCGCTGTATAAACAATACGGCTACCGCCATTTCCGCATGAGCAAATTCGAGGAATACGATTTCTACGCCCGCAACAAGAGCTTTCTTGTCAGCGAGAACGTGCTCACCTTCACGGAGCCGGGCGGGCGGCTGATGGCGCTCAAGCCCGACGTGACGCTGTCGATCGTCAAAAACGCGGACTGCGCCGAGGGCGCTTCGCAGAAGGTCTATTATAATGAAAAAGTCTACCGCGCCGAGGGCGGCGGAGAGTTCCGCGAGATCAATCAGGCGGGGCTTGAATGCGTCGGCGATCTCGGATTCTATGATATCGCCGAGGTCGTGACGCTCGCGATCCGCAGTCTGGACCTGGTCGGCGCGGAGCGGATCCTCGATATCTCGCATATGGGCTTTGTCTCGGGGCTGCTTGCGCACGTCGGCGCGTCGGAGCAGACGCGCTCGGAGCTTCTTTCGGCGATCGCCGGGAAGAACGCGCCTTATATCGGGCTGATCTGCCGCGAGAACGGGATCGCGGACGAAGACCGCGACCGGCTCTGCGCGCTTGCGGGGCTTTACGCGCCGATGCGCAAAGCGCTCCCGGCGCTTGCGTCGCTCTCCGTCAACGATCAGACCGACGCGGCGCTTTCGGAGCTGGAAAGGCTCTGCGGCGTGCTCGAGGCGACCGGCCTTGACCGCAGCGTCAATATCGATTTTTCGATCGTCAACGATATGAATTATTATAACGGCGTGATCTTCCGCGGGTATCTCAACGGTGTTCCGCAGGGCGTGCTCGCGGGCGGCAGCTACGACAGCCTGCTCGCAAAAATGGGCAAGCGCGGCAGAGCGATCGGGTTTGCGCTGTATCTCGATCTTTTAGAGCAGCTTCGCGCGCCGGGCGACCGCAAAGACGCGGACGTGCTGATCCTGTACGACGATGAAACGCCCGTGGGCGAGATCCTGCGCCTGCGGGACGAGCAGATCGCCGCGGGTGCGCGCGTGCGCGTGCAGCGCGCAGACGCGCAGGGCGTCGTCGCGGACGAGACCGTCGATCTGCGCGGGAAAGGGGGCGGCGACCATGCTTAACGTTGCGCTTCCCAAGGGCAGACTCGGCGAAAAGGTCTACGCGATGTTCGAGCAGGCGGGTTACGCCTGTCCGTCCATCAAAGAACCCAACCGCAAGCTGATCTTCGAATCCGAAGAAAACGGCGTGCGCTATTTCTGGGTCAAGCCCTCGGACGCCGCGATCTACGTGGAGCGCGGCGCGGCGGATATCGGCGTCGCGGGCAAGGATATCCTGGCGGAGTATAAGCCGGATATCTACGAGCTTCTCGACCTGAATATCGGCAAATGCCGCATGTGCGTCGCCGGGAAGAAGGATTTCTACGACGACCGCGAGCGCGTCCTGCGCGTGGCGACGAAATTCCCGCATATCGCGCGCGAGTATTACGCCGCGAAAAGCCGCGAGATCGACGTTATAAAACTCAACGGCTCGATCGAGATCGCGCCGATCCTCGGCCTTTCGGACGTGATCGTGGATATCGTCGAGACCGGCACGACGCTGCTCGAGAACGATCTTCAGCCGCTGGAGACGATCTTTCCGATCAGCGCGCGCCTGATCTCCAACAAGGTCAGCTTCAAATTCAAGCACGAAGAGATCGAAACGCTTCGGGCGGAGCTCGCGCAGATCAGCGTGAGGTAAACCGAAGACCGATGATTTTTACTGTTTTACGGGACGTGGTATTATGATCAGAATTTATAAGTACGGCGAAATCGGCAACGACGAGATCTTTTCGCGCGCGACCGCTTCGGCAGACGTGAGCGGCGTCGTCGCGGGCGTGATCGCCGATGTACGGGCAAACGGCGACAAAGCGTTGTTTGCGTACAGTGAAAAATTCGATAAAGTGAAGCTTGCGAGCCTCGAGGTCTCGAAAGAGGAGCTGGAAGAGACGGTCGCGAAGGTCGATCCGGAGTTCCGCGCGATATTGGAGCGCGCAGCGGCGAATATCCGCGCGTTCCACGAAAAGCAGGTCCGCGCGGGCTTTGTCATCAACGAAAAGGACGGCGTTGTGCTCGGGCAGAAAATCATTCCGCTCGAGACGGTCGGGCTTTACGTGCCCGGCGGAACGGCGAGCTATCCGTCCTCCGTGCTGATGAACGTGATCCCCGCGAAGATCGCGGGCGTTAAAAATATTCTGATGGTCACGCCGCCCGCGAAGGACGGCGGCCTCAAGCCGGAGATCGTCGCCGCCGCAAAGGTGGCGGGCGTGGACCGGATCTTCAAGGTCGGGGGCGCGCAGGCGATCGCCGCTCTTGCGTACGGGACGGAGACGATCCCCCGTGCGGACAAGATCATGGGACCCGGCAACGCCTACGTGGCGGAGGCGAAAAAGCAGGTCTTCGGCGTGTGCGGCATCGATATGATCGCCGGGCCCAGCGAGATCCTGATCGTCGCCGACGGCAAAAGCGACCCGCGCCTTGTGGCGGCGGATATGCTCTCGCAGGCGGAGCACGACAAAATGGCGTCCGCGGTGCTTGTGACCGACAGCATGGAGCTTGCGGAAAAAACCGCCGAAGAGCTGGAGCGGCAGCTTGCGATCCTTCCCAGAGAAGAGATCGCCCGCCCGAGCATCGAGAACAACGGCAAGATCATCGTCGCGGAGGATCTCGACAGGGCGATCGATATCGCCAACGAGATCGCGCCGGAGCATCTGGAGATCTGCACCGACGCCCCCTTCGACGTGCTGAACAAGATCCGCAACGCCGGCAGCGTCTTCCTCGGCAGAAGCTGTCCCGAGGCGCTGGGCGACTATTTCGCGGGTCCGAACCACACCCTGCCCACCGGCGGCACGGCAAGATTTTCAAGCCCGCTTTCCGTGGACGACTATGTGAAAAAGTATTCCTTCACCTACTATACCGCCGACGCGCTCGCCGCGGTGACCGCCGCCGAGGTCGCGGACCTGCGTCTGTATTCCGACCCGACCTGCAAGGTCCTC
>JAFRTA010000199.1 GCA_017427315.1 Clostridia bacterium | reverse complement strand
CACGCGGGCAATCTGAAATACAGCGATTCTCAGAGGAGCAAAGCGTGACCGCTTCCACGGGTCTGTCAACTTCATGACATCTTGAATTCATGGCTGCGCTACCGGCCAGACGGGCGGAAAGGAAATGATTATGGAAAAGAATATCACTTGCAAAATCATCAAAACGCTGGCCGTTCTCAGAGAGAACAACGGCTACACAAAAGAACTGCGCGTCGTATCGTGGAACGACGGCGTACCGAAGCTCGATCTCCACGAATGGACCCCCGAGGGCAGATGCTGCAAGGGCGTAACGCTCACCGACGACGAGGGCCGCGCGCTTCTTCAGGGGCTGACAGAATACTTTGCGGAGGTCGATGCCGATGATGAAGGTTGAAGAAATCAGCGTCGCCTCGTGCGTTCCGTTCAGCGGCAACCCGTTCAAGGTCAGGGACGATTTTGATATGGAACTGCTTGTGCAGAGCGTTCTGGATTACGGCGTCATGTTCCCGATCATGGTAAGACCTTTGGACGGCGGAAAATATGAGATCGTCAGCGGGCACCGCCGCGTGCACGCCTGTGTAAAGGCGGGGATCGACAAAATCCCTGCCTTTATCAAATCTATGAGCCGCGACGAAGCGGTGATCATGATGGTGGACAGCAATCTGCAGCGCGAAAGTCTTTTACCATCCGAAAAAGCGTTTGCGTACAAGCTGAAAATGGACGCGCTGAAACGGCAGGGCAAACGGACCGATTTGACTTCGGACCGAGTCGGACCGAAGTTGACCGCTGCGGAAATCTCGGACGACGATAGCGCGACGCAGGTCAAAAGGTATATCCGTCTGACGTATCTGATCAAACCGCTGCTCGATCTCGTCGATGAGGGCAGGATCGCGCTCGGCCCAGCCGTGGAGCTGTCATATTTGCCCCAAGCCGCGCAGAAGTCGGTGTACGATTACTACGTCGAAAACGAAGTGACGCCGTCGTATTCGCAGACGAATCAGATGAAAAAGCACGCCGCGGCGGGCACACTCACGCCCGACACGCTGACGCAGATCCTTGTGCAGCCGAAGCCGAATCAGGTGGAGACGATCAAGATCCCGGTCGATTTTGTACGGAGGTTCCGCCCCGCCGGAACGATGAAAGAATGGCAGGATTTCGTGCAGAAGGCCTGTGAGTATTACGCAAAGGTCCTCCGTCGCAACCGTGAGAAAGGCGCGCGCTGAAACACAATGCTGAAATATCAAACGAAGGGAGGGAAGCAGAATGAATTGGCCTATGTGTGATACGGATGAACTGCGCTGATGATGAACGCAGCGGAATGGACAAAACAGGAATTTTCCCGATTGAGCCGAAAAATCGACTTTGAGCATCTTCCGCCGAGAAAAGAAGTCCCGGTCAATTACCGGATTATAAAAATAGAAAGGCTGGCTCAGGGGTCAAAAAAGGCGACCGCAGAACCGGCGAAATAAAGAATCAGCAGGCGGCTCGTAATGAACCGCCTGCGTTTTTTCATTTCAGTCGAACAAGACAAGAAAATCTCAGGAAGTAGTTTCCCGCTCTGACCTGCAGAGTGTTCGACAGTAGATTAAAATGGTGACCCGGACGAGAATCGAACTCGTGTTACCGCCGTGAAAGGGCGGTGTCTTAGCCGCTTGACCACCGGGCCTTATTCCTGCCGCCCCGATTGGGACGGCTTTGCAAAAGTGGTAGCGGCAGTGGGACTTGAACCTACGACACCTCGGGTATGAACCGAGTGCTCTAGCCAGCTGAGCTATGCCGCCATTGATTTGCAACGAAAGATATTATATTATATTGCCGTTGGTTTGTCAATAGTTTTTACCGAAAAAATCACGAATCGACAAGCCGGACCGGCTCGCTGCCGGCGCGGATCACCGCAGGGGCTCCGCGCAGAAAAACAGGGAGCGTCCGCACGGACGCTCCCATCAAAACCGTCTGGATTATTCCGCCTTCGCCTGCATGTTCAGGAATCTGGTGAAGTTGACCTTGACGCCGGGACCCATGGTGGCCGCGACGGCGCAGGAACGGATATACTGACCCTTGGCAGCCGCGGGACGCGCTCTGCCGATGGCTTCCATGATCGCGTCGAAGTTCTCGACGAGCTTCTCGGGACCGAAGGAGACCTTGCCGATCGGGCAGTGGATGATATTGGTTTTGTCGAGACGGTACTCGATCTTACCGGCTTTCGCCTCTTTGACCGCTTTCGCAACGTCGGGCGTGACCGTGCCGGCCTTGGGGCTGGGCATCAGGCCGCGGGGGCCGAGGACCTTACCGAGACGGCCGACGAGGCCCATCATGTTGGGCGCCGCGATCGCAACGTCGAAATCAAGGAAGTTTTCCGCCTGGATCTTCTGAACGAGATCCTCCGCGCCGACGATGTCCGCGCCTGCTTCTTCGGCTGCCTTCGCCGCGTCGTCTTTCGCGAAGACGGCGACTCTGACCTTTTTGCCGGTACCGTTCGGAAGAACGACCGCGCCGCGGACCTGCTGGTCTGCGTGACGGGAGTCGACGCCCAGACGGACGTGGATCTCGACGGTCTCGTCGAACTTCGCCTTTGCGGTATCGATCACGAGGGCCATTGCCTCGGGGACTTCATAGAGCTTGTTTCTTTCGACAAGCTTTGCGCTTTCGCTGTATTTTTTACCGTGTTTCATTGATAATTACCTCCCATTAGTGGTATTTCGGAATTTTCCTCCCACGAGGGGGCGTCAGTCCGTAACAGTAACGCCCATGCTGCGCGCGGTGCCGGCGATCATGCTCATTGCAGTCTCGACGGACGCTGCGTTCAAATCGGGCATCTTCTGCTCGGCGATTGCTCTGATCTGATCCTTGGTGATGGAAGCGACCTTCGTTCTGTTGGGAACGCCGGAACCGCTCTCAATCCCGCATGCCTTCTTGATGAGGACGGCCGCAGGGGGCGTCTTCGTGATGAAGGTGAAGTTGTGATCCGCGTACACGGTGATCACGACGGGGATGATCAGCCCCGCTTTGTCTTTGGTTCTCTCGTTGAATTCCTTCGTGAACGCCATGATGTTCACGCCGTGCTGACCGAGAGCAGGTCCGACAGGGGGAGCGGGAGTCGCTTTGCCTGCCGGGATCTGAAGTTTGATTAAACCGATAACTTTCTGTGCCATGATTGCACCTCCAAAAAATGTGGTAGTGGCGGGTTTTACCCTCCCACGAAAGCCCGAGGGCTTCCATAAAAGCGGACGAACCGCGTTTTACCGAATGATTGTTACTCCGGGCGCGCCACCTGGTCGAGCGGCAGCGTCAGCGGAGTCTCACGCCCGAAGATCGAAATGGATACCTCGACGATATTGTTTTCGGTATCGATCTTTTTGACCTCTGCGGGCGAGCCGTCGAAGGGGCCGCCAAGCACGGTGACCATATCACCGACGCCGTAATTGACCTCAACGACGTATTTTTCGACGCCGAGCGCATAGACTTCCTGCTCCGTCAGCGGGACGGGCTTGCTCTCGGGGCCCACGAAGCCCGTAACGCCTCTGGTGTTGCGGACCACGTACCAGGCTTCGTCGGTCATTTTCAGACCGCCGAATTTCTCGTCGAAATAAACCGCGAATTTCACGAGCACGTAACCGGGGAACATTTTTCTTTCCACGGGACGCTTGACGCCGTCTTTGATCTCGTCCTCGAAACGGGTCGGGACCTTCACGTCGAGGATCTGGTCCTGCATATTGCGGTTATCGACGACCTTCTCGATATTGGACGCGACTTTGTTTTCATATCCGGAGTACGTATGAACGACGTACCATTTGGCGTCTTCGAATTCCATAAGTCCGTTCACTCCTTCTCCGGCCGCAGCCTGAACTGAAACACTTTTAATACGGTCAATCCCGCGCGGCGGTTCAGGACTGGGCGCTCAAAGCGGTCGTGATCTCTTCCGCGGGCGTAACGTTCTCGTCAAGCGGCTCGGTCTCTTCTTCGACCTTGGGAGAACCGATCGCGTTCATCGCGCCGGTCGCGCCTTTGACGGCGGCGGAAAGTCCCCAGTCGACAAGCCAGACGCCGATACCGATGATCAGCGTGCAGACCAGAACGACGAGCGAGCTTTTGAAAACGGTCTTTCCGTCGGGCCAGATGACCTTTTTGCAGGTTCCTCTGAAGTCCTTGAAAAACTTTTTGACCGCGTTCCAGATGCGGACGAAAATGTTCGGCTTATCCGCTTTGGGCTTGTTTCTTTTGATGCGCTCTTTTCTCTCTTTTTCGGCGGCTTTCGCGGCTGCCTTGGCAGCGGCCGCCTCCTCTTTGGAAAGAGCCTTTTTCTCATCAGCCATTCCGATTACCCTCCGACGTTATTTTGTTTCCCTGTGGAGCGTGTGCTTCTTGCAGAATCTGCAGTACTTGTTCATCTCAAGCCTGTCAGGGGTATTCTTCTTGTCTTTCATCGTGTTGTAGTTGCGCTGCTTGCACTCCGTGCAGGCCAGAGTGATCTTGACTCTCATAACGGCACCTCCGATAAATTTGTAGCCTCCCTCTCTTTTTTTGAGGGCGCAAAAAAATAGCCCTCTTAAGAGGTAAGGCAATTCTACCACACATCCGACGCAATGTCAAGATTGATTTTTCAAAATATAATCACAAAAGACAGAATCGCCGATTCGATTTTTTCGGTAAATATTACAAAAACCGGATTGACAAACGGGGGATAATCCGCTACAATAAAAAACGAGAGTATTTCTCAAAAAAACAAAAGGAGCTTTTTTATGGATTATTATTCCTCCTACAGCAGCTACTCCCCCGCCGCCGCGGGCGTATCCGCCGGTCTGATGGCGGTTTACGCGATCGTCTGCCTTGTCTTCGCCGTCATCTGTATTATTGCCATGGTGAAGATTTTCTCGAAAGCGGGCAAACCCGGCTGGCACGCGATCATCCCCATTCTGAACCTTTATGATGAGTTCGAGATCGCATGGGGCAAGGGCATCATGTTCCTGCTGATGCTGATCCCCGGCGTGAACGTCGTGATCAGTATCATGTTCAGTCTGAAACTCGCGAAAGCGTTCGGCAAGAGCACCGGCTTTGCGGTCGGCCTGATCTTCCTGCCGTTCGTCTTCATGCTGATCCTCGCTTTCGATAAGTCGCAGTACATCGGCCCCGACGGCGTACCGCAGAATCAGGGATTCCCGCAGCAGCCGTATGCGCAGCAGCCCTATCAGGCACCGCAGCAGCCGTATCAGGCTCCGCAGCAGCCGTACCAAGCGCCGCAGCAGCCCTATCAGGCTCCGCAGGGGAATTATCCTCCGCAGCAGCAGCCGCCCTACGGTCAGCAATAATTCCGAATTCGGGTCTCATTCAGCCGCCGGTTCTCCGGCGGTTTTTTTCTGTCGGGAAATCGGCGCCAGCGGTTTGTCGAAAATCCACAAAATGCAAAAAACCGACGTTGATTTTTTAAAAATATTAAATAAAAGATTGACGAATCGACATTTATCTATTATAATATCTGATATAAATGATGAAATGAGGTAATGCAATGTCAAACAAAAAAACCGCCGGCGCGCCGAACGTGCGCACCTACTCCAAGGGCGAGCTCGCCGGCTTCCTGACCGGTCTGGCAGGTCAGAATATCATTTATAACATTATCGCTTCGGGCCTTGCGTTCTATTTCCAGAGCGTCATTTTCATTCCCGTGGTGGCATACACCGCCATTTTCGCCATCGCGCGGGTCTGGGACGCCGTCAACGATCCGATGATGGGGACCATCGTCGATAAAACGAAAACCAAATGGGGCAAGTGCAAGCCCTATCTGCTGTTCGTGCCCGTTGTGATCATGGTCACAACTATACTGCCGTTCTTCAACAGTATGTACGCCGAGCCGATCAACAAGTATTACGTACAGTTTGCCGAAGACGCCTCCGCGGTCGCGGAGTATTCCCCGGACCTTCTGCAGGAAGCCTTTACCTATGAAGATAAAGACAATCCCGAGCTGAACGGAAACTATATCCTGGTGCCCGCGGAGGGAACCTGGGATCTGAAAAAAGATGAAAACGGCAACTACGCGGTCGGCGAGGACGGGAACATGGTGAAAAACGACGCCGTGATCTTCCGGGAGACAGTGGACGAAAACGGCGCAAAAACCTATACGAAGGTCGTCGACAAGACCGAAGGCCTGACGCTGGTACAGCGTTTCCAGGAAGAAAAGGGTATCGTCAAGAAGACCGGCGGCACCGCCGTGGTGATCGTCGCCTGGGCGGCCTTCTCCTATATCCTCTGGGGCATGACCTACACCATCGGCGATATCCCGCTGTGGGGCGTCACCAGCCTGATGACCGAGAGCCAGGAAGACCGCGCCAAGGCGCTGACCCTTGCCCGAGCCGTTGCCAACGTGGGCATGATCGGCACGCTGTTCACCATGATCGCGCCCTCCTTTAACGGCATATATCTGTCCAGAGGCATGGATCAGGCGCACGCGCTGCGGTATTCGTATATCACGCTTGCCGTCGTCATGACGGTGTTCGCCTCCGTCCTCTTCCAGGTTGCCGGCTTCTCCGTAAAGGAAAAGGTCACGCCGAAGAGCGAGAAGCGCTACACGATAAAGGAAAACTTCAAGATCATGTTCGGCAACAAGCCGTTCCGGCAGATCCTGATCTCCGGCATTCTCAGAAGCCCGATCCAGCTGCTGGGCATTATCGCCATGACGCTGATCATGTATTACTTCTTCAATAACGATATCGGCAAAACGCTGTCCGTCGAAGGCGCCGCGCTGATCGGCAAGATCGGCGTCCTTGTGGTCGGGCTCTTCGGCGGTATGATCGGGTTCCCGCTCTTCGCGCCGAAGCTGATCCAGAAATTCGAAAAGAAAAAGCTGTACAACTTTTTCTCCCTGGTCGGCGCCATCCCCTTCGCGCTGATCTTCGTGCTCTTCCTCGTGTTCAAGGGCAACATCCTGACATGGCCCGGCATGATCATCATGTCCGCGCTCTTCTTTATGGCGGGCGCCTCGATGGGCTCGCTGAACGTGCTGCAGAGCGTCATGATCGCCGACTGCGTGGACTATGAGGAATACACCAACGGCACCCGTCCGGACGGCGTGTTCTTCTCCGGCCAGAGCTTTATCACAAAGCTTTCGGCGGGCATCGCCACGCTGATCTCCGGCGCGGTATACGGCTTCGTCGGTTTTTCGGATTCCAAGATCACCTTCCTGAACAACGCGCTGATCGCGGGCGCCGACTTCAAAACCTTCAATCCGTTCACGCTCGGCGGGGCGGAAGTCGGCAAGTTCTCCGCAGCCATGTTCTTCCTGATCTCGATCCCGCCGGCGATCGGCATGGTGCTCGCCGCGATCCCGACGCTGAAATACGCGCTGACCGACAAGGAGCACACCCGCATCCTCGACGAGCTGAACGCAAAGCGCAATGCCGCAGATGACGCGGAGTAACAAGAAACTCATAACTATTCATTTTTCCGGGCGCCGCGCATCGAAAGATACAAGGCGCCCGGTCGCATTATGACAATAATATCACAATTGTTTTGTTGACACGCCGCCGAAACGGGAATATAATGAAAATATAATAATATGCAGGAATACTGTCGAAGGAGTGTATGTTTATGAAAGTCTGCACCGATTACGTCCGTCAGTACGGCAACACCTCATACGAAGAGCTGCCGTTCCGCGCGGCGGACACGTTCGTGCTCTGCAACGCGATCTACGCGCCCATCGAAAAGGCGGTCGGCGACGACTTCCTGCCCGCGGAGGACGCAAAACCGTTCGGACAGGCGATCGACGATTTTTATGATTTCTTTGACCGCAAGGTGATCTCCTGCGGCTTCGTCCTGACCGAAACGCCGTTCCTGGAGCTTCTGGAGCTGAAGAATTACCCGCGCTACGCGGACCTGAAGGTCACCGGCTGCCGCTTCGTGCTGAACAAGACGGACACGTCGTTTCTGGGGATCTCCTTCCTGCTGGGCGACGACACGCTGCTGGTATTCTTCCGCGGGACGGACGACACGATCGTCGGCTGGCTCGAGGACGTGGATATTTACGCAAAGGGCTCGATCCCCTCGCAGCAGCTCAGCATCGACTACCTCAACGAGGCCGCCGCCGCGTACCCGGACAGAAAAATCGTCGTCGCGGGGCACTCCAAGGGCGGTTATCTCGCCCTGTATTCCGCCCTCTTCTGCAAACCCGAGGTCCGCGCAAGGATCGTCCAGCTCTACAACCACGACGGCCCCGGCGACAAGAATTACGCGTGGATCGAGAAAGCGGAGTTCGATTTCCTTTCGCCGGTATATCATCACTACGTTCCCGGAAAGTCGATGTTCGGCATGATGCTCTGCCACGACGACAACTACAAGGTCGTGAAATCGAACCGTTTCCTCGCGCCGTTCCAGCACGATATCTCATCCTGGGGGATCGTCGATACCGAGCCGCAGGAAATCCCGGAGCTGGAATTCATGGGCAAGCTGTTCAATTACACGTTCCGCGATTTCCTGACGAGCCTCGACCCCGAGCGCACGCCGAAATTCTACGACGCGATCGTCGATATCCTGTTCGCGCCGGCGGAAGAGACGCTGCTGGGCGTCACCTCGCACCCTGTCGCGTCGGTGCGGGATATCGTCAAGGCCGCCGCGGGGCTTTCGAAAGACCATAAAAAAGCCCTGCGCAGCCTCGGCGGGGAATTCGTCTCCTTTGCCGGGAAAGCCGCCGTGCGCATCGCGAAGGAAGCGGGAGAAAAGAGCGAGAAAATCAAAACGATCGTCAAGAAGTTTGCGTAAGCGCTGCGCGAGATCGTGAAAGCGGAAAAGCGTATTGATCTTCCGAAACGCAGCGGCAAGAATCCTGAGAGAAAAGCGCCCCGGAACGCACCGGGGCGCTTTTTATATCACGGATTTTGAAAAACGGAGCGTTCTCTTGAAAAACGCCCCGTAAAGGAGAAAAAAGAATGAATTACGGCTGAGGGGCAAGGAGAGTCGAACCCAAACCGCCTTTGGTCGGCTCTTTTCGGCTGTTTTCCGCCCTTCGCCCTTGCTTTGCGTCAGCAAAGCTGCGGTCTCAGAACAAAAAACATCTCAAAAATACCTCGTCCGAAGGTGCGCAGCAGTTTTTCAGCGGCAGATTTTTTTCAAGACAACGAAGCTGCCGCAGACAATACTGTCGTATTATCAAGGCAGATGAGGCCGGATTGGAGAAAATCTGCCCTGAAAAACCGATTCGGGTTCGACTCTACTCGCCCTGAACAGCGGAAAGCTTTTCCGAACAACGCTGAAGCACCTGCGCGTAGTACGCCGATTCTTCTTCATTCAGGTCGGTTTTCAGATTTTCTATTTTCTGCGACATATCATTGTATTTGGTCATAAATGAAGTATAGTCGGCAAGCATCGACGCGGGATCCTGCGAATCCTTATACTTCTTCATAAACTCACAATACTCATCAATGAACGATTCATAGCTGTCCAGCGCATCCTTTATCTCGGCGCGCATCCCGTCTGCCTGCAGATCTACGGACGCAGCCGTTGTATCAACGGCAGTCGTCTCATCGGCGTTTGTCACAGAAGCAGTTGTTTCAGCGTCCTGCGGTTCCGTTGCGGCAGGCGCTTCCGTTCCCTGCGGCGCCGTTGTATCGGCAGGCGCTTCCGGCGTTTTCTTTCCGCCGCACGCAGCAAAAACCGCGCAAATCAGAACCGGGATGAGAACAAGGCTTACCCTCTTGAATACCGATTTGTTTGTTCTGTTGTGATTCATTTTAAAACCTCCAAAATGTTTAATTCACTCGAATATGTATATTCAACAAATGAATACCAAAAATATACCATATCGGGATATTTTTATTATACCGTTTTGGTATTCTAATGTCAAGAGTATTTTTTCGGGTGATTCAATTGAGATTAAGAGAACTCAGGAAAGAACGCGGCATTACCCAAATAAGAATGGCTATGGATCTCAACATCAATCAAAACACACTCAGCAGATATGAGACAGGGCAGCGGGAAGCCGGTTACGCTATGCTGATCGCGATCGCGGACTATTTTAACGTTTCCGTCGATTATCTTCTGGAGCGCACGGATGACCCAACCTTTAAAAAAAAGCAATAACTGCCGTTTCATCCCGACGGCAGTTATTTTAATACAGATTCATTTTCTTTTGGTGTGCATTGTGCACACAATCTTTCATTATTCAGTTTACTTCATTCAGCCTTTTTATGCAGCGAAGCATCGCTTCATTATAATATATCAATTCATCCGGCGATAAGTCTGTTTTAAGCAGGTTTATTTTTTTTAACCAGTCGTTATACTTTTTCATAATCTCGGTATATGAAGACAGCATATTCGCGGTATTGTCGCCGTTTTTATACGATTTCATAAAAGAGCAGTATTCGTCGACAAATGCCTCATACGCATCCACTTCATTTTTTATCTTTTCCCTTATCGCGGGATTTGCGGAAGACTGTTTCTCCTTATTGTCCGCCTCCGTGACGCTTTCCGCGTTTTCCGATACCGAAAAAGCGTTCCTTTCAAACGTTTTTTCAAGGATTTTCCCGGATTCTTTCAATACTGAAAAAAACAATACGCAAACGACAACCGCCGACGCCGCGATCCAAAACCGTTTTTTCTTCAATAGTTTTTTCAAAACAACCTGTTTGCCGTCTTTCTGTTGCGCACCGCACAGCGCCTGCTTCATCTCTTCGGCGCTGCTCCATCGGTCGTCCGGATCCATCCGCGTCGCCCTATCCGCGGCGGCGAGATAGTTTTTATCCTGCGGCAAAAGCTGTCTGATCAGCACCCCGAGGGCGTAGATATCCGTCCGCGCGTCGGAGCGGGCGAAGCCGTACTGCTCCGGGGCGGCCGCGCCGGGGGTGCCCATCAGCACCGTATCGGCGCTTTTCGTCGGGTCGAACACCGTCGCGGCGTCGTAGTCGATCAGCTTCACGACGCCCTCGGGCGTGATAATGACATTATCCGTTTTCAGATCCCGGTGGATGATCGGCGGCGCGGCGGAGTGCAGGAACGTCAGCGCGTCGCAGAGCTCAAGAACGATCCTTCGGCGCTCCGCGTCGGGGATCCCGCGGGCAAGGTACGCCGTCAGCGTCTCGCCGTTGACGTAATCCTCGAGCACGACCAGCTTCCCGTCGCGCTCGGTATACGACTCCACCGCGGGGATATGGATATCCCGGTGCGTTCTCAGATATTCGTAAACGCGGATATCGTAAACGTCCAGCGTTTTTTCAAGATACTGCCTGCCGGTGACGGCATTCAGAAGAATGCGTTGATTTTTTCCCTCAACGTGATATAATTCTCTGTAGAAGGAGCTTTCGCACTCCCTGCGGAACTCGGACATCCGCGCACCTGCTTTCGGAAAACTTGATATCGGAGGAACGGCTATGGACAAGGCAAAAACCACGCGGGAACTGCTGAACGTGCTGAAAGGCGCGTCGGACGCGCGGGAACTGAAGGATTACGTCGACGCAATCTCCGCTGACCCGCCCGCGAAAAGCTTCGCGGAGCTGTTCCGCTCGCTGCCACGGGCAAAGGCGGCGGACAACGCGAGGATGATCGTCGATACGAACATCGAGCGCACCTATTTTTATCAGATCCTCAACGGCACCCGCAAGCCGGGACGGGACAAGCTGCTGCTTCTGTGCCTTGCGGCGCGGCTGGGGCTTGAGGATACCCGCCGCTGCCTCGAGGCGAACGGCTCGGCGCTGCTGTATTCCCGCAGCCGACGCGACGCGATCGTGATCTTCGCGCTGCAAAAGGGCTTGAGCGCGTCGGAGACGAACGAGCTGCTGGATGAGTTCGGGGAGGAGATATTGGTGTGAAAAATACTGATTTGTCGGGCTGACGCCCGATAAATCAGTATTTAAGTCCCGAGTACCGAGACCCGAGTCCCGAGGTGCCGGAATCTGCGCAGAATAATGATAAAGAAACCGCGGTTTATCTCAGCTTT
>JAFRTA010000198.1 GCA_017427315.1 Clostridia bacterium | reverse complement strand
GGAGAAGGGATGAGGGAGAAGGGATAAGGGCTTGTTTAATTGATTATCTGCCTCAAAAGACGCGATAGCGTTCATTTTTCGACAATCGCGGAGAATAAACCGAGACGCAGAGCGTATCATTATCGTTCTCTCATCCCTCATCCCTTCTCCCTCATCCCTTCGGGCGACAGCCCGACAAATCAGAATTTGAAAGGTTCTTTTATGCTCGTTCATCCGATTTCGCCCGTGTACGACGGAAACTCGAAAATCCTGATCCTCGGCAGCTTCCCGTCGGTGAAATCGCGGGAGATGATGTTCTTTTACGGCCATCCGCAGAACCGGTTCTGGCGGGTCGTCTCCGCAATTTACGGCGAGCCGTTTCCCGAGACCGTGCCGGAGCGGCGCTCGTTCCTTCTGCGCAATCATATCGCCGCGTGGGACGTGATCGCTTCCTGCGATATCGTCGGCTCGTCGGACGCGAGCATTAAAAACGTCACGCCGAACGACCTGTCGCCGATCCTTGCGGCGGCGGACGTCCGCGCGATCTTCGTCAACGGGAAGACCGCGGAAAAGATGTATCAAAAATATACCGAGCCCCGGCTCGGGCGGCGGGCGGTCGCGCTGCCGTCCACCAGCCCCGCCAACGCCGTCTGGAGCCTTGACAGACTTATCGGCGCGTGGAGCGTGATCCGGGAATATACGGAGGGATAACGATGTTCTATCTGATCGGGAATACGCTGGAGGAATGCCATGCGGAGGACTGCATCAAAAACGAGCGTCCTTACGTCGCGGTGCTCACGCCCGAGGAATGGCAGCGCGAACAGGCGCTGTTCGATATGGGCATCGATCTGGAGCCGCTGACCGCGGAGATCCACAATACCAAGGCGGAGGCGAATATCGACTCGCTCACGGGTACGTTTTCCATCCCCGACCGACACGATATCACCGGCGAGGATATGAAGTTTTCCTTCGCGCTTGACGAGCGGGGCGTGGTGTTCATCGACGCGGGCGATACCGCGCAGCAGATCGTCAGCGAGGTGAAGCGCGCCAAGCGCTGGCGCATGCCGGGGCTCGAGCGGTTCCTCTACGATTTCCTCAACAACATCATCAACGGCGACCTTGCGCTGATGGAAAAATACGAGAAGGAGCTCGAGGCGATCGAACAGGAGCTGCTGAACGGCGAGGATAAAAAGAGCCTGACGCGCCTGAACGAGATCCGCGGCGACGTGCTCGACCTGCGCACCCATTACGAGCAGCTCATCGACATGGGCGAGGTGCTTGAAGAGAATGAGAACGGCTTTTTCACCGCCGAGAACGTGCGTTATTTCCGCCTGTTCACCAACCGCGTCGAGCGGCACAAGGATATCGCCGCCGCCATGCGGGATTATACGGTGCAGATCCGCGACCTCTACCAGTCGCAGCTCGATATCAAGCAGAACCATATCATGACGATCCTCACCGTCGTGACGACGATCTTCATGCCCCTGACGCTGATCGTGGGCTGGTACGGCATGAATTTCCGGTATATGCCGGAGCTGAACTGGAAAATAGGCTATCCCCTCGTGATCCTCGTCAGCGCCGTGATCGCGGTCGGCGGGCTGATCTATTTCAAGAAAAAGAAATGGTTGTAAATTCTGATTTGTCGGGCTGTCGCCCGAAGGGATGAGGGATGAGAGAACGATAATGATACGCTCTGCGTCTCGGTTTATTCTCCGCGATTGTCGAAAAATGAACGCTATCGCGTCTTTTGAGGCAGAAAATGAATTAAACAAGCCCTTATCCCTTCTCCCTCATCCCTTCTCCCTTGGTAAATTCTGATTTAGCTCCGCTAAATCAGAATTTACCATCTCAATCCATATCAAAGAAGGCGCATTCCCATGGACAGGAAATCAAAACAGGCGTCGCAGCTCATCATCTTTCTTTCGTGGGCGGCGTACGTCGCGGCGTACGTCGGCAGGCTGAACTACAACGCTTACATCGTCGGCATCATCTCCCAGCTCGGCGCGACGAAAGAGGACGCGGGCCTCGTCAGCTCGTTCTTTTTCTTCTCTTACGGCGCGGGGCAGCTGGTGCACGGCATCCTCTCGAGAAAGTACAATACGCGGTATTCCGTGATGATCGCGCTGCTCGGCTCCGCCGCCGTCAACGTGGGCATGACCTTCTGCGCCTCGGTGGAGGCGATGAAATTCGTCTGGCTGCTCAACGGCGCGTTCCAGTCCATTCTCTGGAGCTCTCTGATCAAGACGCTTTCCGACCGTCTGCCCGACGAGCTGCTTTCGAAAGCGGTCGTCGTGATGAGCACGCCCACCGCGCTGGGCACGTTTCTCGCCTACGGGATGTCGTCGCTTTTTTCCGCCGCTTCCGCGAGCTACCGCTGGGTGTTCTATACGCCGGCGATCCTTCTTGCGGCGGTCGGCGTTCTGTGGTTCGTCCTGGTCGGCAGGATCGACAGAACGCTCAAAAGAGAGGGCGCCGCGCCTTACGTGCCCGCCCCGAAGAAGCGTCCCGCGTTTACCCCCGCGTTCATCGCCGGCGCGGTGCTGCTGGTGTTCGCCGCGGTCTCCAACGGCTTCATCAAGGACGGCGTGACCACCTGGACGCCCTCGATCCTCAAGGAGAATTACGGCATGAAGGAATCGCTTTCGATCCTCTTCACGCTGATTTTGCCGCTGATCGCGATCTTCGGCGCGTGGCTCTCCGCGACGCTGCATAAGCGGCAGAAAAACACTTCCGTGCTCAACGGGGTCCTGTATCTTGCGGAGACGGTCGTGCTCGTGCTGGTGATCCTGACGGCGGGGCTGAAAACGCCCGTCGCGCTGATCGGGCTGTTCGCCTGCTCGGCGATGCTGATGAGCGCGATCAACAACGTGATCACGAGCATCATCCCGATGTATATGCGCGATCAGATGGATTCCGGTCTGCTCGCGGGCGTGCTCGACACCTTCTGCTACGTCGGCAGCACCTTAAGCACCTGGCTGCTGGGCCGTATCGCCGACGCCGACTCGTGGAACGGCGTGTTCACCTGCCTGTTGGTCTTCGGCGCCGTCGCGTGCGTATCGTGCGCCGCAGCGGTAGCCGTGGGGAGGAAGAAAGCGTAAAT
>JAFRTA010000197.1 GCA_017427315.1 Clostridia bacterium | reverse complement strand
CGATATCGCCGATGGTGCCGCCGATCTCCGTGATGACCACGTCCGCGCCGGTCTTTTTGCCTACGCTGTACACGAATTCCTTGATCTCGTTCGTGATGTGCGGGATCACCTGCACCGTGGAACCGAGATATTCGCCGCGCCGCTCCTTGTTCAGCACGTTCCAGTAGACCTTGCCCGTCGTCAGATTCGAGTATTTGTTCAGGTCCTCGTCGATGAACCGCTCGTAATGCCCGAGGTCGAGATCCGTCTCCGCGCCGTCCTCGGTCACGTAGACCTCGCCGTGCTGATAGGGGCTCATCGTGCCCGGATCGACGTTGATGTAAGGGTCGAGCTTCTGCGCGGCGACCTTGAGACCGCGCGCCTTCAGAAGCCGCCCGAGCGACGCCGCGGTGATGCCCTTGCCGAGCCCGGAAACCACGCCTCCGGTCACAAAAATATATTTCGTCATAGATCATTCCTCCCGATAATCTATTGATATCAACCGGCAACTAACAACCGGCAACTAACAACCGGCAACTAACAACCGGCAACTAACAACCGGCAACTAACAACCGGCAACTAACAACCGGCAACTAACAACCAACAACTAACAACCAACAACTAACATTTACTTCCCGCTGTCCCCGTAGTTCGACAGTACCCTTGCCGACGGATCGTCCACGTTACAGCCTTCCCAGTCTTTGTTCGGCATCCAGAAATCAGCGATCATTTCCGCCTGCCCGGGATAATACTTTTCGAAAATATCCCGGTACAGCAGGGATTCCTTCGTGAACGGACGCGCGTGACCGTACTTTTTGCAGCCCTCCGCAAACGCTTCGTCGGTATACTGCGTTTCGGCGTATTCCTTCAGATCATCGACCATCGAATGCCCGACCGCGTCGGAGAACGCCGCCTTTTCGCGCCACAGGATCCCGTCGGGCAGATATCCGAGTCCCTCGAAGGCGTGACGCAGAAGATACTTTCCTTTGTTGTATTTGTTCATCTTCATTTCCGGATCCAGCGACATCACGTAATCCACGAAATCAAGATCGCCGAAGGGGACGCGCGCCTCGAGGGAGTTGACGGAAATGCAGCGGTCCGCGCGCAGCACGTCGTACATATGCAGCTCACGGATGCGCTTTTGAGCCTCTTTCTGAAACGCTTCGGCGCTCGGCGCGAAATCTGTATACTTATATCCGAACAGCTCGTCGGAGATCTCGCCGGTCAGTAGCACGCGCACGTCCGTATTCTCGTGGATCGCCTTGCAGACGAGGTACATGCCCATGCTCGCGCGGATCGTGGTGATATCCCAGGTGCCGAGCAGATGAATTACGTCCTCAAGCGAGGAGATCACCTCGTCGGGCGTCATGAAGACCTCGGTATGATCGCTGCCGATGAACTCTGCGACCTGCCGCGCGTATTTGAGGTCGATCGCGTCTTCGGTCATGCCGATCGCGAAGGTGCGGATCGGTTCCTTGCTCTCTTTCGCGGCGATCGCGCAGACGAGCGAGGAATCAAGGCCGCCCGAAAGCAGGAAACCGACTTTCGCGTCGGAAACGAGGCGTTTCGCGACGCCGGCGACCAGCTTTTCGCGGATCTTACCGCACGCGGTCCCGAGATCGTCCGTGCAGACTTTGTCGACCTTCGTCGGGTCTGCATAGCGGATGAATTCGCCTTGTTTATAGTAATGCCCGGGCGGGAACGGCATGATCTTTTCGGTGAGCCCGACGAGGTTTTTCGCCTCGCTGGCGAACACGACCGTGCCGTTTGCGTCGTAACCGTAATACAGCGGACGGATGCCGATCGGATCGCGCGCCGCGATATATTCGTCCGAGCGTGCGTCGTATATCACGCAGGCAAACTCCGCGTCCAGCATCGCGAACATATCCGTGCCGTACTCAAAATAAAGAGGCAGCAGGATCTCGCAGTCGCTGTCGCTTTGGAAGGTATAACCCTTCTCTTTGAGTTCTTCGCGCGTTTTTTCAAAGCCGTAAAGCTCGCCGTTGCAGATCGCGAGGCACCCGTCAAGCTCGAAGGGCTGCATTCCCTCCGGGTGCAGACCCATGATCGACAGACGGTGAAAACCGAACAGCCCCTTCCCCGCGGCGAGCAGGCGGGTGTCGTCCGGCCCCCTTGATTTCGTCCGGGCGAAGCCCCGGTCGAACGCGGCGCGGTCCGCGCATTCTCCGCAATATCCGATAACAGAACACATAAAAAAACCTCTTTTCCGAAAAACGGGAAGATCCGAAAGATATCGGTAAACAAAAAAAAGAAAAACAATAAACAAAAAAATCCAAACTGCCGACGCCGCAGAATACGGCGCCGACAGAAATCTATTACGGTTGGTTATTCCACGTCCTGCAGGGCGTCGTAGCCCTCCTCGCCGGTACGCACCTTCACGACGTTCTCCACGTCGTAAACGAAGATCTTCCCGTCGCCGATGTGCCCGGTGTAGAGCACCTTTTTTGCGGTTTCGATCACCGTGCGCACGGGAACCTTGCTGACGACGATATCGACCTGCACCTTCGGCAGCAGCGTCGCCTCGACCTGCACGCCGCGGTAATACTCGGGTTTGCCCTTCTGCGCGCCGCAGCCGAGCACGTGGGAGACGGTCATGCCGGTGATGCCGATGTTCAGCATCGCGGTCTTGAGCGATTCGAGGCGCGCCTCCTTGCAGACGATCTCGATCTTGGTGAATTTCGGCGTTCCTTCCGAAAAGCTCGGCACCTTCTTCACCGGGATCGCCTCCGCGACCGGCGCGTCGCCGCTGACGATCACGGGCGAAACGCCCTCGTCGATCGCCTCGGGCAGCATCGAGAAGCCCGCGTAAGCGGAGGGGAGACCGTGTTCGGTCTTGTCAAGCCCGATCAGCTCCTCTTCTCTCGAGGCGCGCAGCCCGACGAGCTTTTTGATCAGCAGGAAGGTCAGCGTGATCGTGACCGCGGTCCACGCCGCGACCGAGGCGAAGCCCAGAAGCTGCAGCCCGAGCAGCTTGAAGCCGCCGCCGTAAAACAGCCCGGTCAGCGTATTCCCCGCGCTGTCGACGATCGAATACCCGGGCGCTCTGTCCGTCGCGAACAGACCGACCGAAAGCGTTCCCCAGACGCCGTTCATGCAGTGCACCGCGACCGCGCCGACGGGGTCGTCGATGTGCAGTTTATAGTCAAGCAGCCACACGCCGAAGACGACGAGCACGCCGGAGACCGCGCCGATGCAGACCGCGCCGACGCAGTCCGTCACGTCGCAGGGGGCGGTGATCGCCACCAGGCCCGCCAGCGAGGCGTTCAGGCACATCGAGACGTCGGGTTTGCCGTATTTGATCCAGGTAAAAATCATGCAGACGACGGTCGCGACCGCCGGAGAGATCGTGGTGGTCAGAAAGATCGAGCCGAGCTGCGGCACGGTCGTCGCGGCGGCGCCGTTGAAGCCGTACCAGCCGAGCCAGAGGATGAACACGCCCAGCGCGCCCAGCGCGATGCTGTGGCCGGGGAAGGCGTTGACCTTCGTCACTTTTCCGTCTTTATCCTTGTTGAATTTGCCGATGCGGGGCCCTAAAATTTTTGCGCCGATCAGCGCGGAGATGCCGCCGACCATGTGGATCGCGCAGGAGCCCGCGAAATCGTGGAAGCCGAGCCGGCTGAGCCACCCGCCGCCCCAGATCCAGTGCGCCTCGATCGGATAGATCAGCGCCGAGATCACGCCGGAATAAATGCAGTAGGATAAGAATTTCGTGCGTTCCGCCATCGCGCCGGAGACGATCGTCGCGGTCGTCGCGCAGAACACGAGGTTGAAGACGAAGCTTGAAAAATCAAAGCTGTCGTACGCGGTAAACAGGTCGAAGCCCGGCTTGCCGATAAAGCCGACCAGATCCTCGCCCATCAGAAGGCCGAAGCCGATCACGATGAACACGACCGTGCCGATGCAGAAGTCCATCAGGTTTTTCATGATGATGTTGCCGGTGTTCTTCGCTCGGGTGAAGCCCGCCTCTACCATGGCGAAGCCCGCCTGCATCCAGAAGACCAGCGCCGCGCCGATCAGGAACCATACGGCGAAGACCTCGGAGCCTACGGCTTCTTTGACAAGTTCGATGATACTGTCCGCACTCATATCTTTTCCCCTTTTCTCTTTGTGTTTTATTCTCTCTTACACTGTCGACGGTCGACAGTCTGCAGTCAACGGATGAAAACCTAAAAACCGGCAACTAACAACCAACAACCAGCAACTAATAACTAACAACTAACAACTAACAACTAAAAACAACCGCCGACGGGACGCATGTTGATGAAGATTTTTGGAGGACGCCCCGCCGACGGTCATTATCGGGAATTATTTTACGCCGAACAGAAGATCCGCGTAGGTCGGATACGGCCAGTATTGCTTTGCCGTGAGCGGCTCCGCCTCGTCGCATGCCCTGCGCAGATATGCCATTTTCTCAAGCAGCGTGTCGCGGATCATCGCGCTCTCCTCGCCGATGTCCTTCGCGTCCTTCAGGGCGGCGACCGCTTCCTCGAGCGCGTCGGTCCCCTCGTCGATCCGGTCGAGCAGTGCGGAGAGCTTTTTCACGAGCTTCGTCTCGTATCCGCAGGCGAGACCTGCGTCGAGCTCGCGCTTGCGCGCCGCCGCCTTCGCGACGTCGGAGACGTAGCTTTCCACCGCGGGGGCGATCAGCGTGCGCGCCATGCTGACCATCGTGTTCGCCTCGATCGTCACGCTCTTGCAGTAGTTCTCGAGCGTGATCTCGTAACGGGAGCGGATCTCCTCCTCGGTGAACACGCCGTGCGAGGTGAGCATTTCGACGTTCTTTTTGTCGAGGATGTGCGGGATCGCGTCGGGCGTGGTGCGCAGGTTCAGCAGACCGCGCTTTTGGGTCGCCTCTTCGATCCAACTGTCGTCATAGCCGTTGCCGTTGAAAATGATGTGTTTATGGTCGCGGATCGTCTTGCGGATCATCTCGTG
>JAFRTA010000196.1 GCA_017427315.1 Clostridia bacterium | reverse complement strand
TATCGGTTTTTCACGGTTTTTCCGTTTACGCCATATGCTCCAGCGCGGGGAGCGTCACCTCGCAGCGCGCCGGTTCGTTTTTCAGATACCGGTCGAGCTCGCCGATCATCAGATACCCCATGCGCCGCGGCTCCTGCCCGGTGCTGCCGGCAATGTGCGGCGTAAGCACGGCGTTGGGGCACCAGAACAGCGGGTTGATATAAGGAAATATTTCCCGTTTCATCACGTCCCCGACAAACGTGCGGGACGGATGCGTCAGCAGCGACGCGGCGAGGGCGTATTCCGACACCTGCGCCCCGCGCCCGGTGTTGATAAAGACCGCGCGCGGCTTCATCAGCCGGAACAGCCGGCGGCCGAACACGTTTTTCAGCTCTTCCTTGTCCGCAAGGTGGTTGCTGACGACGTCGCAAGTGCGGAACAGCGTTTCCATATCCGTCAGCGTCACGTTCAGCGCTTCCGCACGCTCCGCGGAAACGAACGGATCGCAGGCGTACACCTCGACGTCCAGCGCCTTCAGCTTTTCGGCGACCGCCTGCCCGACCGCACCGAGCCCGACGAGCCCGACCCTGCACCCGTACAGACCCGGCGCGGCGTTCGCGTGGATCAGGGAATACAGCGGCAGCGAACGGTAAAACTTCGCCGCCTGAAAATAGCCTTTCGCGGCGAGCGAGATCTGCGCGAAGGCGTATTCCGCCACGGGCACGGCGTTGGCTGCGGAGGCGTTGAACACCCGCACGCCGCGCTCGAGGAACGGGCGGGCGAAATACTGCACGGTCCCCGCCGCATAAAAGACGGCCTTGAGGTTCGGCAGATACCGGGCGATCTCCTCCCCCGTCAGCGCGGGCATGCCCCAGGTGGAAAAGGCGATCTCGCAGTCCCTGAGAAAAGCGGCGTTCGTTTCGAGGTCCCGCCTGCCGAGCCGGGCGGAGAGCTCGCCGTATTCCCCGAGCTTTTCCAGCACGTCGGGGGTATAGACCTTGCCGAACTGCAGCCCGCTGCCGCCCAGCAGCGCGATTTTCATTTGCACCCCACCCGTTCTTTGATTTTCTTCATATCGTTCGCCATACAGGACGGAACCCCGTAATAACCGCAAAGATATGTAAATTCCAAAAGAAGATTATCGTCGTAACCGAGCAAGAGAAGCCGCTCCAAAAGCGCGTCGAGATACGCGCCGTCGTATTTCGGAAACTGTTCCCGCCGCTGTTCGGAATACGAAATATGGACGCTCCCGATATACGGCAGCGTGCGTTCGATGCGGTCGAGATCGTATTCTTTTTTTCGGTATCGGGACTGAAAATACGTTTTGAAATTGTCTCTGCCGACCTCTTCCCGGAGCCGCAGGAACGCGTCGGTATCGTCGTTATAGGTGCGGTCGTGGCATTCGCAGCAGACGTTCAGCCCGTATCCCGCCGCGTCGTCGCAGACGCTGCGCGCGTCCGTTACCAGCGAGCGGTACGCCGCCGCGTCCGTTTTGCCGCTGCCGGCCGTTCCGAGCCATACCCGCACCCATGCGCAGCCCATTTCCGCGGCGATCGCGCGGACCTTCCGCCATTCTTCCGCACTGCCGGCGCCGACGCGGTAATAGCTGCCGTAGGAGCTGATCCCGATACCGGCGGCGTCGCAGAGCAGCTTCGCGCAGCGGGCGTCATAAAGCGTGCGGACGTGAACGTTGCCGCTCCATTCCATGATATCCGCGCCGCAGTCCCGCGCGATCCGCACGATTTTCGCTTTATCCCTGAATTGTCGGAACGAGGACGTGGTAAATCCGATTTTCATAGGCGCATTCCTTTCTTCGGCGCGGCGTACGTTCCGATCTTCGTCGGCGCAATCCGTTTTTCACGGGGCTCCGTTTGGGGAACGCCGCTTCTTTGCCGGTTATTCCGACAGGGTCAGCACGGCGTTGTAATCATCAATGCCGTAATTGCCCACCGTGTTTTTCATGGTCTCGAAGAAATCCAGCGTCTCGCCCTGCGAACCCTTGAGTTTCCTGACGAGCGGGCCGATGCGTCTGAAGACCCGCAGAAGCGTATCGCCGCCCGGGGTCCCCTCCACATACGGCTGATTCCCTTCAAAAACGCTGCGGACGAACGAGACGGCAAATTCCACGAAGGAATCGTTTTTGATTTCCGGAGCCGCCTTTACCAGAAGCAGCCGCGTAAACTGCCCGACGGTCATCTTCGACAGCTTTTTGCCGAGCGCCGGAAAAATCTTCCGCAGCGCCGGAGACTGTTTGATATGCAGCTTATTCATCAGCCGAACGGGATCGTTTCTCATACAGTCGATGAACGTGCGGATCATGCGGTCGAACTGGTCCCGGAAATACTCCTCGCAGCTTTTTCCTTTTTTATCCCAGTCGAAGTCCGGAATCGGGATACTCTCAATCTGCACGGTGTTTTCGTCGAGCACCGTGACGAGGCGCATATACGCCGGGCAGCCGATCGCAGACCCGGTGCACACGTCGTAAAGCTTGTTACCGCTTGCGGTTTCGGCAACGTTGACGCTCTGGTTGTGCATGTGGCCGGTAAAAATCAGGTGCACGCCGTTGTCCGCAAGCGTTTCGACCAGCTTCTGCGCCTGCGCCTGGCGCGCGTCGTCGATCAGCGCCAGGATCGGCTGGCCCGGCAGCACGGGATAATGCTCCATGGCGATCATCATTTTCCCGTCAGCCTGCGCTTTTTTTGCCTGCGCTTCGATCCAGGCGAGGAATTCGTCGTCGTACGCGACGTGCTTTTCCCCGTCGACGTCGTTGCAGATCACCAGCAGACGTACGTCGTCGGAGAGCTCGGCGACGTAAGACAGATGCTCCGCGTTGAACGCCAGGGCGTCGGAATACCCGAAGTCCTTATAATACCCCAAAAGCTCGGAAAACGCCGTTCCTTCCGTCTCTCCGCGGCCTGCGTCGGTAAAACAGACCGGATGCTCGTTAAAATCGTGGCCGGCGGTGACGACGTAAACGCGCTTACCGCTCTTTTTCGTAAAATCGTGCAGCAGCGCGGAGAACGCCTCGTGGCTCTGCTTTTCTCCGTTGAAAGACAGATCCCCGGGGATCAGCACGATATCCGCCTGTTTCGCCTCCGCAAGATACCGGAACGCGGCCTCGTTGATCGCCTGTGTTTCGGCAAAGCATTTCTGCTGCCCGTCCATGAATTCCTCGTAAGCTTCGCCGTAAGCGCCCAGCGAGTTTTTGAAATAATGCGTATCGGTGATGATAAAGAATTTCAACGGTTCCATTTTTTACGCTCCTGTCAAAAGGCGGTTTTGAAAAATCAGAAGGTTCGTCGGGGAAAACCGCGGGCTTCGGGAAACGCGCCGGACCGTCGTTCCCCGCCGGCGGCCGCGATCCCGGCGCCGACGACGTCTTCGGAAATAAATTCAAAATCTGCCTTTCATGATTTTCAACATTTCTTTTTTGCAAAGGCTTTCGTTTCAGTATACCATATTGTTTTTTGTCTGCGCAAGAATCAGAAGACACTTTTTTTTAAAAAAACGACCGGTTTCTCTTTTTTCTTCCTCTGTTTTCCTTTTTGCGGACAGAAAGGAAAACCGTGTTCCCGTTTTTGCGGGCAAACGGGAACGCCGCGGAGCCTTCCGAGAAGGTTCCGCGGCGTCGTTCTTCGTTTCTTATGATACGGCTGATTGCCCGGCGTCCGCCGGATACAGCGCCGCCCGAATCCGCTCGGGATGGTTCGTCATCAGCAGATCGGCGCCGGCGGAAGCGAGATACTTCGCGTCCTCCGGCTTGTCGATGGTCCAATACTGCACCGAAAGGCCGTATTTGTGCGCGTAGTCGATAAAGCTCGCTTTGCCGAGATTGCCGACGAGCAGCTTTCCGTCTTTCCAATAATAGGGCATCTGCAGCGCGACGTATTTGAAATCCTCATTGCTCAGATCGTCGTTCCTCGCGTAGCAGCCGTAGAAATCAACGATCTCGAACGGATTCGCGGATCTTAACATCTCGCCGCGGTAATGGTTGTCGATATAAGAGGAAACGTCGGGCCAGTAGCTTGCGACGATCACACGGTCCGCCATGTCGTATTCCTCTATCATATCGTGGATGCCGTCGACGATCTTCGGCGCCCAGGGATGCGGATATTTCACCTCGATGATATACCGGAACGTCCCGGGCGCTTCGGTTTCGATACAGTCGAACACGTCGCGCAGAAGGGTGATGCGGATATCGTCCGGGATATCGTCTCCGCGCAGGCCCCGATAGGGGTAAGTATCGCCGACCTTGAAGTTCTCGCCCATGTTCAGGTTCCGCAGCTCCGCGTAAGTCTTCTCGAAAACGGTGACTTTTTTGCGGCCGAAATACTCCGCGCTGTCGCTCTTTTCGTCAAGATACAAGCTGTGGTAAAGAACGACCTGTTTGTCTTTCGTGAGCTGAACGTCTATCTCGATGATCGCGGAATCCGTTTCGGCGTAAATCAGGTTGGATTTAATCGCCATCAACGTGTTTTCGGGCGCGGCGCCCTTGCCGCTTCTGTGCGACGAAACGAGGGTATGGCCGTAATCGGGACGGAAATAATCCCCCGTGTTCACGTTCGGATTCTGCGGCTCTTCATAAGCCGGCGCGTTGAATGTGCCGAGACAAAGAAAGCCCGCGACGATAAAAAGGATCGTTTTTCTTAAAACCATATGGATCAGAAATGCTATTTTCTCCATCGATCTTTTCCTCCTTTTGACGTTCTGTTATCCCGCATGGAACCCGGCGTTTCAGAACGAAAGCATCGAGCGGATCGACCGGATCACCGCAAGCAGGGAGTTGACGATCATTTTCAGAAAATCAAAGAACGCGCTGTTCTTCGTCAGGCCTTCCATTCCGTCCGGGACGCTCTTGTCAAAATCGGTTTTGCGCAGGGCGTCGGTATACGGCTTCGACGGGTCGTAGGCGGGCGCCTTGCCGGCGTTCAGCGTGAAGACCAGCGTTCTGCAGCCGAGCGGCGTTTTGCTGCCGGTGAGCGAATAATTGAGCGTGATATCGACCGTCGTGCCGCTGACGCCCGGGATCGCGCCTGTCAT
>JAFRTA010000195.1 GCA_017427315.1 Clostridia bacterium | reverse complement strand
GTGGCGAGGCGGAGAAATTGTATATTTTACAAGGATTTTAACCATTTTGCATTTTTCGCCCGTCCGCAAGGGACGGGTCTCAAAACGCAATCGGGCGGTCATGCCCGCCCCTACAATCCGTGTGCCCAACGCCTCGACAAATCAGTATTTACGTAATCATTCCCTCCGGTAAATGCCTCACGTCGTTGAAGCGGCGGAACCGGACTCTGCGCGTGTCGTTGAACAGGAACAGATTGAAGAGATTGACACAGGTGTTGTCCTGCGAGACGATCATATTCCTGTCGAACGGAAATCCGACGAGTTGTGAGAGCAGGTGCGCGATGAAGACGGCATGGGACACGATCAGGATCTTTTTATGCGTATCACGGAGCCTGTCGCCGTTCGCGTCGGTCCGGTCTTCGTCGAACGGACCGTCGTAGGCTTCGGGAAAAACAAGCGTTTCGAGAACGAGCTTCGCCCTTGCCCCGGGATCGTCGGGGCAGGGGATCTTTTTTTCGTGAAAGACCGCCTTTTCGCATTCTCTGCGGATCGCCGCCTCGTCGGGAATGAAATCCGCCCTTGTGCCCGCCTCAACGAGCGCGGGCACGATCCCGATCGGCGCGGTCTGATATTTCGCCGCGCCCGCCGCGGTCTGCGCCGCCCGCAGGAGCGTGCTGGCGTAAATGCGGTCGAATCTTATTTCTTTGAAGCGTTCCCCCAGAAGGTCCGCCTGCCGCAGCCCGAGTTCCGTCAGCTCGGGATCGTCTTTCTCGATCCCCGCGTTCGCTGCCGACTGCCCGTGCCGGACGATGTATAATTCCATGATATCCGCCTCGCTCATTCGGTATGAGACAAGTATAAGTCCTCCGGCGGGAAATGTCAAACGCGGATCGCTTCGTCCGAAAAAATCACCGTACCGCGGCGCCGGGATAATAATGCTCGAGAATTTGTTTGTAATCCGCGCCCTGTCGCGCCATATAATCCGCGCCGTAGCGGCTCATGCCGAGAAAATTTCCTTTTCCGCGCACGGTAAAGGCGTATTCTCCCTCCCGGTAAGAAACCGAGAACGCCGCGCTGTCAAGCCCGAGGGCGGACGCCGCCTCAAAGCCCGTAAACGATTTTCCCCCGGCGGTGAAACGAAGCACCGCGCCTGCCTCGGAACGCTCGTCGACGGATACGCCGCGGTCCGCGTCGCGAGGCAGCCCGAGCGCGGAGAGGAACGCGTCTGCGGTAAACCGTTTTACCGTCTCAAGTCCCGGGCAAAGCAGGTCTCCGTCCGAGGGGACCCCTGCAAGACAGCCGTATTTCTTCCCGAGCACGGTTTCGCTGTTTTCGGTCCTGCCCGCGCAGAGCGGAAAGCTGACTGCGGGGAACGCAGCGCCTTCGTATTCGAGCACGGCGTTCCCGATTTTGCGGACCGCAGCTTCCAGTTTTGCATAGTATGTATCGTAGCCGTCGCCCCACAGGATGCGCAGCTCGTCGTCGGAAAGGCGCGGGAGCGGCGGGAACGCGGCGCTTTCGCCGGTTTGCTTGAGATATCTTTCGTAAGTCTTTGCCGCAAGCGCCTGCGCCGCAAGTGCCTCCGGCTCGTACTCCGCAGGCATGAGCGCAGCGAGCGTGCCGATATCATAAGCTGTTCCGTCTGTTTCGGAGAGCGCGTCTTCTCCCGTCGCCGTCTGCGCCGCGGCGGGCAGAGTCGTTTGCTCCTCGGTCGTTTGCGGCTGAGACTGCGTCGCGGCCTTTTTTGAGAGCACCATCGGCGCCGTGAGGTTGAACAGAAACAGGAGCAGCGTAAGGATCAGGATTCGTTTCATGGCGGTTTGACCGTAACGGATGGATCGGGGGCTTGAACGCCCCGACGAAGCGGTATTCACCGATATTTCTCCGTCGGAGGCGTTCCTTTCGGCAGATAATCGAAAATATCGTCGTAGAATTCCT
>JAFRTA010000194.1 GCA_017427315.1 Clostridia bacterium | reverse complement strand
TCTTCCTCGACGGGAGCTTCTTCCTCGGCGGGAGCCGCTTCTGTTTCTATCGTATTTTCGATTCCGGGCTCTTCGGAACGGTGATGTTTTTTCTTCTTTTTCTTATGCCGTCTGCCGAAAAACGAGGTTTTCTCCTCGAATGCATCCGGTTCGGGAACCGGCTCCGCAACGGGGAGCTCCGACGGTTCTGCCGGTTCGGACGGCTCGCAAATCTCCTCTGCGGGCGTTTCGGCGGCTTCGGCATTTTCCGCAGGCGCGGAGATTTCGGACTCCGACGGAGCCTGTTCGCAGATTTCCTGCGCGCCGATTGCGGCGACCGATGCGGCGAGCGCCGCTTTTTCTTCCGTCAGGGAGGCGATTTCGTTTTTCAGAGCGCTCAATTGCCCGGAAGCTTCGGCAATTTCGGCAGCGTATTGTTTTCTCTTATCGTCCGCTTCTTCTGCGGCGATTTCCGTGCGCAGCGCTTCAAGCTCCGCGCGGACGCCCTCAAGCTCCCGACGCGCAGAATCGATCTGCACATCAACCCCGTCGAGCTCCGCGCGTTTTTCTTCAAGCTGTGCGGCGGCGGCTCCGACGGCCTCCGTCGTCTCGGAAAGAGACGCTGCCTGTTCCTCCGACTGCGCGCGGAGCGCGTCGAGCGAGGAAGTCTTTTCCTCAATCGAAGTCTCGACGTCGGAAAGCTCCGCTTTTACGCAGTCGCGCTTCTGCTCAAGCTCCGCGATCTCGGCCTGAAGGCGATCCAGCTCCTCATGAGAAGTCTTCGCCGATGCTTCGACATCCGCCACGTCGGAATGCGCGTTTTCCTTAATCTGCTGCGCATCCTGCTCAGCGGCGGCGCGGATCTCTTCCGCTTCCTGCCGCGCGTAAGCGAGCACGTCCATCGCTTCTTTGTTGGCCTCTTCGAGTACGGTTTCGCCGGCCTTCTGCGCATCGTCGCGGCTCTGCGCGGCGTCGGCGTTCGCGGTGAACTTGATCTCCTCCGCGCGCTGCATCGCCTCGGCGACGATATTCTCCGCCTGCACCCTCGACTCGGATACGATGCGGTCGGCGTCGGCGTTGGCGCGGGTCACGATACCCTCCTGCCCGTCGACGATCTCCGAAACACGGCGGTTCGCCTCGTCGATAATCGAATCGGCGCGGCGGTTCGCGTCGCGGATGATACCGTCCGCCGAGCGCTGCGCCGCAAGGATCGCGCTGCGGATGCTGTCTTCGTCGGCACGGTAATCCTGCACCTTATTGGCAAGGATGGAGATTTTACGGATCAGCTCGCCGTTTTCGCGATACATCTGGTTATAGGACGCGATGACCTCGCCGAAATAGCGGTTGACCTCTTCGGCGCTGTAGCAGCCGTATTCGTTCAGCGTAAAGGAATGATTGTTGAGTTGTTCGGGTGTCAGCATGCGTTTTTAACCTCTTTTCCGCAAAGAACCGCCCGCAAAGGCCGGGCAATGGTTCCGCGCTTAATTGAAGAACAGACCGCTGCTCTCAAGATTGTCGAGAAGATCGCCCATCACATCGACGTTGTAAGGCGTGATGATCACGATGTTGCTCGCGATCATTTTGAGTTTTCCTTCATTGGCGTAGGTCACGCCCTGCAGGAAATCGATCAGGCGGGTTGCCGCGTTCTTTTCGCACTTTTCGAGGTTAAGCACCACGGTGCGCTTTTTGTTCAGATCGTCGGCGATCACGAACGCATCTTCGTGCTCGCCCTTGGGCGTGCGCAGAACGACCTGCAGCTTCGCGGTGGTATGGATATCGACGACCTTATCCTCAGACGAAGATGCCCGGGAAATCGGCGACGCGCGGAAAATCGGCGAGGCCTTCGGGACGCTCTCTTCACGGTCGGCGCGCGCCGCGGCTCTTTTTGCCCTGCGGATCGCAAAGGTATCCTCCTCGGGCTCCGCCTCGGGGATATCGACGTCTTCCTGTTCGTCGTAATAGTCGTCGTCAGGCGCAACGACGTTCGATCTGATTTTGTCCCATAAATTCATGATACGGTGCCTCCCAAAATAATATTCATAATATTCAATACCTTCTGCCGCCGAACAACGCGGTCCCGACGCGCACGAGCGTCGCGCCCTCGAGAATCGCTTCTTCGAAATCCGACGACATTCCCATGGACAAAGTATCCATGGTTATATTATCTATATTTTTACCCTTAATGTCAATAAATAATTTGCTTACTTTGCAAAAAAATCTGCGGGAATCCTCTTTTTTTTCGCAAAACGGCGGTATCGTCATGATTCCGCGCACGCGAAGATGCGGAAACGAAGCGATTCTGTATACGTTCTCCTCGAATCCGTCGAACGGAAACCCGGTTTTCGACTCCTCGTCCCCGACGTTCACCTCGAGCAGGATATCGGCTTTTCCGCCGAGCTTCTCCGCCGCTTTGTCGATCGCCTCCGCCAGACGGACGCTGTCTACCGACTGAATCATCGAAACATGCGGCAGGATCTTGGCGACCTTATTTGTCTGAAGATGCCCGATCAGATGCTTTTCGACCTCCGGAGGCTGCAGGGAATCGAGCTTCGAGAGCAGTTCCTGGACCTTGTTTTCGCCTATCAGATCCACTCCGAGCGAAAGGGCGTGATTGATGAAGACCGGCGGGACGGTTTTCGTGACCGCCATAAAACGTACTTCCTCCGGCGTTCTGCCGCTGCGGACCGCCGCGGACGCGACCGTCTCGCGGATGCGCTTATAATTCTCGTCGATCCCGCGGAAAACGGCTTCAGTCGACAACTTTTCCGTCATACAGATCCACTCCCTCCGTAATCACCTCGTCATAGAGCTTGAGACAATAAACGATTTTCTGTTTTATCTGCCCGGTCTGCTCGTCGATCTCTCCGCCCGGATCGTCGATTTTGATATAGTCGAGATATTCTCCGTCCTCGTTCCGGCAGCGGTCGACGATAGTATAGCTTTCGGTCGAATACAATACGTCGAAGGTGCGGAAATTCGCGATGTTGTTCCGCAGGATGAACACGCCGCGCATCCCGTCCACGATACGCACCGCCTCGGTCGGGATTTTGAATCCGCTGTAAGAATTCAGCCGGATCGAAGCGTACGAGGTGCGCAGGGAGGCGAGCTCGTCGTTCATCTCGCGCACGCGGAATACCACCGCGGTGCGCTCGCCCGCGGACTCGTTGATTTTATATACCTCCGCACGGAACGGGTCGGATGCGTTATAGGGCAGCTCGACCTCGAAGGAGGAGCCGACGCTGAAGCTGTTCGCGACCTGCTTGTCGAGCGCGCAGACGAAATACCAGTCGAAGGAATTGATCAGTCTGCCCATCGGCGTCTCCTGCCGTTCGGCGGGCCTTGCGGCGAGCGCCGCATCCACGTCGCCGACGGTAATCAGAGAAATATCGTCGTAGGAAAGAAGGTTTTCATACCCGTCGCTGTCGGGATAAAAATATCCGCTGCGCGTCGCGGTCACCGAGGTAAAGCGCCCCGCCGCGCTGAGCGCTTCGCTCGCCCGGTTATTGAGCTGACGAATCGTATCGGTAAAATTCGCCGTCATGCCCGAGGCGGTCTGCTTCATCGTCAGGTCCGACCGGAACTCCGAGAGGCTCGTCCCGACCTTGTCGAAATTACCGCGGCGGATCTGCGTCGAAAGCGCGTATAACGACGCGTAAGTATTATCCGCAAGGATGCCGAAATCCGTATACTGCGAAAGAGAATACGAGGAAATGCGGTTATAGTACTCGATCTCCGACTGCAGGCGCAGATACTCGGTATAACTGCTCGCCGCTTCGTCGGTCGAGAAGACCGCGGCGATGCTCTCGCCGTTCGCGACCCGGTCGCCGCGCCCGATCAGAGGAACGACGTATCCGTCTTCAACGCCGCTGACGAGATACTCGTCGCGGACCGCGCAGATCATGGTATCGACGGTTTCGTACTCCACGGCGGAGACCGTGGTCACGTGCGAGACTTGCCGTACCTGCCCGCGGAAAACCTGCACGAGCACGGTAAGAAGACTCACCGCAAGCAGGACCGCGACGACGGTCCCCGTGCG
>JAFRTA010000193.1 GCA_017427315.1 Clostridia bacterium | reverse complement strand
TGATCGCCTGAAAAACGCCGACGATGTTCTGAATATCGTCCTGATTGAGCGCAACGCCCTGAGAGGCGATCAGAGAATTCATAACGCCGGTTGTACGGTCAAGCAGATTCTGCGTCTGCGCGAGCTGCTGTTCCGCCGAGCTGATCTGGAGCTGCGCGGCGTCCGCCTGTGATTTTTTCTGATTGTATTCCGCCTGCTTCGCGTTGTATTCCGCGAGCTTCGCGTTGTATTCCGCTTCCGCCGCGGTCACGTAGGACTGCAGTTGGTTATAGGTGTTCACCTGCTGCGCGTATTCGTTCTGACTGTTGCTCAGCAGCGTTGTCTGCTCGGAAAACTTCGCGTTGTATTCCGCTTCCGCCGCGGCAAGAATGCTGTCGCCGTTTGCCGCAAGGCTTTCCAACTGGGCGATCTGCGCTTCCGCCTGCGAGAACTGCGCGTCGGACTGCGCGAGCAGCGCGTTGAGCTGCGTCTGCGCGTTTGCGACGATCGGCGGGATCTGGATGTTGAGCTGGGCGGCGCGGAGCGTGAGCCGGTCGGTTTCCATCGCGGCGATCCGGTCCGAAACGGGCCGGATATAATTAAAGTAAGCGTCGGAATAAGGCTCGTATTGTTTCGCGCCGACGACGGTCGCGTAGATTTCGGAATAATAGTCGTTGGTAATCACGGATTCCGGGATATAGATATAGGTGCCGATTTTTCCGCTGCCGACGAGAGAATTGCCGCGCTCGAACGAAACGTAGTAAGGGGAACGGACGATGCCGACGATCGTGAAATCGGTAACCGAAAGCGAATCGTCGATGCTGTCGTCGTCGCCTTCGAGGGTGATCACGCTGCCGAGCTTGTAGCTGTCGGGCGTGGAAAGACGGCTCGCGTCGACGAGGCATTCGTTTTCGTTGACGGGGAAACGCCCCTCGAGCAGCTCCGGCCGGTTGATAAACGCGGGGTCCCGGACGCCCGTGGCGTAAGCGCTTAATTTTTCAAGATCGATCCCGTAAGCGCGGGTGCTGATCTGCGCGCCGTCGATGTCCGATTCGACTTCGCCGTTGACCCGCACGAGCGCGTCGACGAATTTCTGCGGCATCACGTAATCGACGCCCTCCACGCCGGAGATCGCCTGCGCGTCCGCTGCCGTGAGGCCGATGCTCGACTGCACGCGGATGTCCATCAGGTTATAATCGTCGTAATACTTTTTTGCCGTCGCAAGCATATCGGGCCCCGCCGCTTTTACGCCGGAAAAGAAAGCAAGGCCCGTCGCCACGATCAGTAAAATGGCGACAAACCTGCCGAAATTGCGCCCGATGGTGCGCAGCATGCTTTTCAGTAGAAGCTTATCCATTCCGTTTCTCCGTTAATCGAGCATCTCCGCGGGCAGAGGATCGTCGTTGACGGTAATGCGCTGTACCCTGCCGGAGCGTACGGTGATGACCCGATCCGCGATCGGCGTAACGCTCTGGTTGTGCGTGACGAGGATCACGGTCATGCCGGTGTTGATGCAGGTGTCCTGCAGAAGCTTTAAAATGTTTTTGCCCGTCGCGTAGTCGAGCGCGCCGGTGGGCTCGTCGCAGAGCAGAAGCTTCGGGTTTTTTGCCAGCGCCCGCGCGATGGAAACGCGCTGCTGCTCGCCGCCCGAGAGCTGCGAGGGGAAGTTGTGCATCCGGTCCGCGAGGCCGACGCTTTCGAGCATTTTTTCCGCGTCGAGGGCTTTTCGGCTCGTGTGGGTCGAAAGCTCGACGTTCTCGATCGCGGTGAGCGTGGGGATCAGATTATAGAACTGAAAAACAAAACCGACGTCTCTGCGGCGGTATTCGGTGAGCTGCCTGCGGTTGAAGGCGTTGATCAGCTCGCCCGCGACGCGCACCTTGCCGTCGTCGCAGTTATCCATGCCGCCGAGAATATTGAGCACCGTGGTTTTGCCCGCGCCGCTGGGGCCGACGACCATGCAAAGCTCGCCCTCTTCGACGGAAAACGTCATTCCGTCGGCGGCGCTGATGGTCACCTCGCCCATTTTGTATCTCTTGTAAACAGAGTCAAGTTCGATAAAGCTCATTCTATCCTCCGAACAGGCGGATATCCGCCGGATTGATGCGATGAAAAATCAACTGATATTATATGTTATTTATAACATAGATGTCAACTTTCATACGGATAATTATTATTTTTTTTACAATTTGTTTGTTTCTTCCGCGCTGGGGGCGTTTCGTCAGCGGCCGGCAAAGAGCCGCCGCATCACCTCGGAGGCGACCTCGCCCGCGCCGTAATAGCCCGAGCCGCCGTTCTCGACGATCACCGAAAACGCGTAAGGAAAATCGTCGCGAAGAGAGAAGCCGAACATCCACGAATGGGGCGACAGCTCGCCTCCGACCTCCGCCGTACCGGTCTTCGCCGCCATTTTCATATCGGGGAAATACCGTTCGCCGTAATAATCCGTGACCGTGGAGCGCATAAACTGCTTGAGCACCGAGGCGGTGGTCACGTTCAGGAGCGTCTGCGAGCCGTCGCTTCTTTCGTCTTTGACCCGCGTTCCCGCCTTTGTGTATACGCCGTCGACGTAATAGGGCAGGGGCGTTTTTCCGCCGTTTGCGATCGCGCCTGCCAGCAGCATCATATTGCACGGGTTGACCGTGTCGGTATATTGCCCGATTCCCGCCCAGCCGAGATCGGCGCGGGACGTCTTGGACAGGTCCGCCGAACCGCGCGCGGTGTTCAGCCGGTTGACGGCAAAACTTGACGTTATGCCCATGCGGTTCGCCGTATTCTCCAGCTTTTTCGCGCCGAGCTCGTTGGCGACCTGCGCGAAAACGGCGTTGCAGGAGTGGTTGAACGCTTCCTCAAAGGTCAGTTCGCCGTGAACGTCGTTGCATTTCACGACGCCGTCGCCTGCGTCGTACTGCCCGTCGCAGTAAAATCTGCGCGCGAGGATATCGGGGATATTTTCCACCGCGCAAGCCGCGGTAACCGTCTTGAAAATCGACCCCGGCACATATTGGCCGTAGATGAATTTATTGAGATATGCGCCGTCGTATTTCGGATTCGTGTCGATATCCGAGGGCTTGTTCTTCACGTCGTAAGAAGGCGTCGAGATCATGCAGACGATTTCGCCCGTCTTATAATTATACACGCCGACGGCGCCTTTTCTGCCGTCCATCGCCTCATACGCGGTCGCGCAGAGATCTGCGTCCAGCGTCAGGCGCAGGTCGTTCCCGCCGTTTTCGCGGGCGGTGAAGACGCCCTTGACCAAATCGTATCCCACGAGCTCCGCGCTGTATTTTTCCAGAACGCCGCCTGCGATATAACCGCTCTCGCCCAGCACGTGCAGCGTCGCGCGGCGGATCGTTCCGCTGCCGTAATAAACGCGTTCGCCGTCCTCGACCGCGGTGAGCACTTTATCGTTCCTGTCGAGCACGCGTCCGCCGCTGATCAGTACGTTTCCGCGATAGAGATGGCGGTTTCGGGTGTTCATCGCGTATTCGTCGCCGTGCAGGAGAAAGGTCAGGGCGACCAGAAGCGCGCCCGCGAGGAACAGCGCCGCGAGCGCGTATAATATTTTTGCTCTGGAGGAGATGGTGTTCATGTTAGGTCCTTTCAAATTCTGATTTCGTTGCTGGTTGCTCGTTGCTGGTTGCTCGCTTATCAATCCGGCAATGAGAGCAACGGAACAAATAACAATGTTTTTGAGGCAGCAAAACTGATAAAACGATACAATCCAAAAACATGTTCGGCATAGTTGTTTTCGTATTTTGGTCTGTTTTATATTGTCTTTTTCAATTATTTAACCGACTAACCGACCGCAGCTCTCCCGCTATCTGTTTAGAGCCGGCAACGAGCAACCGGCAACGAGCAACAACATCCTGACAAATCAAAATTTATGAGTGATATAACTCCCTCAGCACCTTCGGATATGTCCGGATATCCAGCGCCTTGAGAAAGGCGAGCAGCCCCCATGAGCTGATCATGCTCGAGCCGCCGCGGCTGATGAAAGGAAGCGTCACGCCCGTAAAGGGCAGAATATCCATCGCGCCGAACGCGCTGAGCGACGCCTGAACGATTATCAGTCCCGCGGCGGAGCAGGCGGCGATGGCGTAAAAGGAGGAGCGGGCATACCGCGCGCCGCGGATCGCGTAAATCAGCAGCAGCGCGTAAGCGATCAGGATCGCCGCGGCGGTGAGCATGCCGAGCTCTTCGCAGACGACGCCGAACGCGAGATCCTCCGTCGCATATTTGATATACCGCAGCTTCCCGTTGCCGAGCCCCACGCCGAACAGTCCGCCCGAAAGCGCGTACATAATCGCGCGCGTCTGCTGGAAGCCGCCCGCGTCGGCGTACTCCCAGACGTGTCTGTAATTCGCAAACCGCGTCGCCACGTACGGCTTATACAGAATAATACCGATTCCGCCCAGCAGCGCAGCGGCGCAGACGAGAGCAATGGTCTTGACGTCGCCGGAGCGCAGAAACGCGATGATCAGGAACGTGGCGAAGAATATCAGCGCCGTGCCGAAATCCAGCGTCAGGAACAGAAGACCCACGCATGCCATGGAGAAAACCACGTATTTGATGATCGACTTCGCGTTCTGGATCCGGTCCAGCGTAGCCGCGCCGACGAAGATGAACGCGATTTTTACGAATTCCGAGGGCTGTACGGAAACCGAACCGTAGGTGAGCCAGTTTTTCGCGCCGTTTTTATACCGGGCGACGAGAAGCGTCGCCGCCAGGAGCCCGACCGCGCCGATCGCCGCGATGATCCGGCTGTACGTGACACGGTTGACGCTGCCGATGAACCAGACCAGGAATGTGAACGCGGCGATGCCCGCGACCGTTGCCGCAAGCTGCGTCAGCAGCTTGTCCGGGAACGCGCTCGCCGTGATCGCGATGCCGATCGACGAGAGCAGAAATCCCGCAAGCTCGATCTCCATGCGCCGCTGCAGGATAATGCCGACGACTGCGTAGTATCCCCATTCCGCCGCGATATAGGCGATCAGCATCAGCACCACCTGCACAAGGTGTTCTTTATCCAGCGACGGGATCAGCGATCCGAACAGCATCGTTTCGATTGCGGTCAGCGCCAGCATCAGCAGGAACCACTTTCCCGTGCGTTCCCGGAGCTTTCCGCCTCTGACGACCAGATCGGAAGGGATATGATTTTTAAGCGCGCCCCGCGCGGAGGCGGCCGAAGTTTTTGCCACGGTGAAGATCCCCTTTGCTTCTACTCTTCCATATACTTTTCGATGTATTTGAACCGTACGCCGCCGATATCGATCACGTCGCCGTCGTACAGGACGATCGTTCCTTTTTCTTTGGCGTTGTTGATCCATACGCCGCCTTTGCTGTCCAGATCGGTGATCGTCCAGCGGCCATCCCGCTTCGCGAGCTTTGCATGGCGGCGCGAAACGGTCATAACCGGCAGGGTGATGCCGCATTCCTGCGTTCTGCCGATCACGTATTCGTTCGCAAACAGCAAAACCAGCGAGCGGTCCGCCAGGTTCCGCAGCGCGGAGATGTATCCGGAGCCGCGGCGGGGCCGCGCCGTTTTCTGCCTGATTGCCGGGTTTTGTCCGCCCGCGGCGGCCCGGACCCCCTGCGCGGGCGTTTTCGCCGCCGGGTTCTGCCGCGCAGACCTTGTCTGCTGCGCGCCGGCGTTTTTGTCGTTCTGCGATCGTCTGTGCGGCGTATCGGCCGGGGCGCCCGCGCGCTGCCGCTGCCCGCTGCGCGCGGGCTTTTTGCTCTGCGTTTTCTGCGGCGGCTCCGGCGCCGCGCTCTGCTGTGCTTCGGGGCGTCGGAACAGAGGCGAGCGGAAGCTCAGGGAAGCCGTGCCCATCTCAATTTCGTCGCCGTCGTAAATATACGCGGATTTCCCGATCTTTTCTCCGTTGACGAACACGCCGGATTTGGAACCGGTGTCGAAGATCATCCAGCCCTTTCCCCGCCGCGCGACAACGGCGTGAAAACGCGAAACGGTCGGGTAGTTCAGCACGATATCGCAGCTTCTCGCCCGGCCGATGGAAACCTCCCAGGAGGAGATATCCATTGTTTTCCCGTTGATGTTGTTCGTGAACCGGGCGATCACGTTTTTGCCGTAATTGCGGTGGAACAGCAGTAAAAGCGAGATCAGGATGAAAAGCAGTATTACCGATGAAAGACCGATCCGGAACAGCAGTCCCGCCCATGCGGCGGAGGTTACGGTATCCGTGACGCTCATCCCCTTTTATCCCATATTTATTCATTCTGTATTTTACCTGTTTTTTCCGGGTTTGTCAACGTCCCCCCGCAACATAAAAAGAAATAAAGGTTGACTATTCGCGAAAAAAAGAGTAAAATAAAAATATTAAAATGCGATAAAAGGAGAAATATATATGGCAAAAACGGTCAGCGCCGCTTTCGGCAGGCTTTCCGACGGCAGAACGGTCACGAAGTATACGATGGAAAACAGAGGCGGAATGCGTGTCTCGCTGCTTGATTACGGCGCGCACGTGCAGAGCATTCTCCTGCCGCACAGCGGCGGACCGCTTGAGGTGACCGTCGGCTTTGACGATGCGGACGGGTTTGAGAACCGCTCGAATTATCAGGGGGCGATCGCCGGGCCTTACGCGAACCGTATCGGGGGCGGCCGTTTCGAAATCGACGGCGTCGAATACCGGCTCGACCAAAACGAAAAAGGCGTGACGACGCTGCACGGCTGCGGCGAGTATACTCACACGCTCTGGGAGACGGCGGTCGCGGACGACGGCGCGGTCACGTTCCGTTACGTCCGTCCCGACGGGCTGCACGGCTATCCCGGCGCGATCGACGCGCGCGTGACCTACGCGCTCGGCGACGACGGCCGCCTTTCGATCCGCTACGACTGCGTATCGGATCGGAAAACCTATATCAACCCGACCAATCATACCTATTTCAATCTCGGCGGCTTCGACAGCGGGGACATTCTTTCCCATACGCTGCAGCTGAACGCTTCCCGTTTTACGCCCGTGGACGAATACAGCATCCCGACCGGCGGCACGCTTCCCGTCGCGGGCACGCCGCTGGATTTTACCGCGCCGCACGCGATCGGCGAGCGGATCGACGCGGATTTCGGGCAGCTCCGGCTGACCGGCGGCTACGACCATAACTTCTGCATCGACGGCGCCGACGGGACGCTGCGCGAGGCGGCGAGCGCGGAATGCGCCGCGACGGGATTGCGCATGAACGTTTATACGACGCTGCCCGGCGTGCAGTTCTACGCGGGCAACTTCCTCAAGGGCGGGCTCGGCAGAGAGGGCAAGCCGATGAACCGCCGCTGCGGCTTCTGCCTTGAAACGCAGTATTATCCCGATACGCCCAACCGCCCGGAGTTCCCGTCCTGTCTGTTCGATGCGGGCGAGCACTGCGTTTCAGAGACCGTTTATGAGTTTGTGCGCATCTGATTTTGCGCCGTTTTTCAGGCGCCGTATTTTGCGGCAGTATCACCGGGATATGTTTTTTCAGGGGAGACCGGCGTTTCGGTTATGAGAGGGTAATTATGAAAAAAACACTTTTTGCAGTCTTTCTTGCGGCGGCGCTTCTCTTTGCGCCGCTGACGGCGATCGCCGCGCCGCTGATCACGACGGAGACGCAGTTCAATTACTCGCAGTCCAATCCCGCGTGGCTGAAGGACCTTACCGTGAAGGAGAATATGGTTTCGGCGACGCAGCTTGCGAATTCGGTCACGCTTGAGGCGATGCCGGATTATCCTTACTCCAAAACGCCCGAGGGCTTCCGCTCCGAGGTGTCGTATTATACCGAGCTGTATTCGCTGAACGAGAATTCACAGCGCGCGGCGTATATTTACGTGCTGCAGTACGTAAATCAGTTCGCCAATGAGGCGACGCGGAACGTTTCGGACGAGTACATCAAGAATTCGCTGACCTCGATGGGTATCGTCTATCCGCAGGGCGGCATGGGCGACTATGAAAACCTGATTTTCGCGCGTTCGCTTTATACGCTGCTTTGCAGCGGCGCGGTCACGCTCGAGGTGACCGAGGGCATGACCGTGCAGGAGGCGCTCGTCAAATGCCTTGCGCAGACCTTCCGTATCGACGAGCAGACGCTGCAGGCCTGGTCGGTATCCTCCGTCGTGACGCTTGACGACTACGTGCTCGTCGTCAGCAGGATCGCGCTGAATACCAGAGGCTATTCCGTGCGGGCGGATACGCCGCCGGAGGAGGTCTACCGTCTGGTCGCGGTCATGATGATCCGGGATCTCGGTATTTCCATCGACGAGAACACTGCGGATTTCGAAGAGCTGAAGCTCAAATATCTCGCGGCGCTCCTGAGCTCGCATTACGACGTGTCGATCCCGCCAGCCGAGCTGAAGGCCGCGCAGGCGAACGGAAATATCCCGTTCTATCTGCTGCAGCTCATCGGCAGGAAATACGGCGTTTCCGTGCGCAGCGACGTGAGCTTTTCCGAGGCGTTCAACCTTGTCGCGGCGAACTCCGATTATTTCAGCCTCAAAGAAGGCGAGTTCTACGCGGATATCTATCATTACGCCGCGTATCTCGATTATAAACGGGACCGCATCTGGGTCTGTCCGCTCGCCTACCGCGCGACGACCGTAAACGAATATGTTTCGATCACCGTCGCCGGCGAGCCCTGCGCGTCCGGCGAATGGGCCGAGGTCGCGCTCGACAAGACGCAGGAATCGCAGGACGTTCTCGTGCGCGTGCGCTTCGTCAGCGCGTCTCAGGATACCTCGCAGACCTACCGGATCACGGTGCATCAGGGCAGATTCGAGGCGTCGCCCGGCAGCACGCCGACCGTCGTCACCACAGACGCGAACAGTGATTTTCCCGTGCCGACCACCGGGATCACCGACCCCGCGGCCGCCGGGAACGCGGCGTTGAGCTCGCTGACCAATACGCTTTCTCAAGCGGCGGTGCAGGCGGATATCCCCGCGCGCATATCGGAGATCCTTCCGCTGATGACGCCTTCTGCGGAAACGACGTCGGCGGCGGGGGATATCGCCGTGCCGACGACCTCGGCGGCCGAGCCCGCGCATTCGGCGGACGGGCAGTCGAGTCCCGATTATCGTTCGCTGCGTATGGGAGGCGGGTCTGTTTCTTTCGGCGCGTCCCCCCGCGGCGGCTCTGCTGCGGCGCCCACGACCGCTTCCGAAGCGGCGACGGTTCCCGTTACGGCGGCGCCCGCGTATTCCGGCGATGCGCCGATGCTCGTCTCGCAGG